>DASVPT010000182.1:0-1551 GCA_036389535.1 Actinomycetota bacterium | reverse complement strand
TGTAGTTCGCTTGTGCTTGCGTTGGTGGCTGCTCCCTCTGCAGGAGGCGCCACGCCAGCGCCGGTTCGAATGGGCTTTCAGGCCGGGGATGACTGGGAGCCGGCCATCGCCACCGATCAATTCGGTCACGTCTACGTGATGTGGACGCACTATGGCGACGACCCCGCTTGCGCCGGATGCGCCAGCCCTCACATGGAGCTTCAGGTCTCCTCCGACAACGGGGTCACGTGGTCGGCGCCGCGGCCGCTCAAGCCGTCGTCGCTTCGACAGGACGACCCGCAGATCGTGGTCGACCCCGCCGATGGCAAGACCCTCTACGCGGCGTTCATGGAAGGTGGCAAGGCCAGCATGCTGGTGTCGAAGTCCACCGACTTCGGCGCGACGTGGAAGACCATGCTGGTCGAGTCGCTGCAGCGAGGAACGGACAAGGACATCCTCGCCGTCCGCGGTCAGGATGTGTACCTCGCCTTCAATGCCGTTCAAAAGATTTACGCGGCGGTTTCGCATGACGGCGGAGCGACGTGGTCCCAGAAGCTCATCAGCGACGGCAGCGCGCACTTCGGTTGGTCGCTGCCGGGGGGAGGCGCGGTGGACTCCAAGGGCCGCGTGTACTTCGGCTGGGACGGTTACACCCAGAACGGCGGAGCGAAGGGCCCGGTCTACCTCTACGTGTCCCGGTCATCCGACGGCGGAAACACCTGGAAGGCGACTGTGCTGGATGTGTCGGAAGCCGCGCCGCGATGCTCGAGCTGCGGGTGGGCGTACTGGGGTCCGCAGCCGGCGGTGGCGGTCGACGGCGCGAACCGCGTGTACGCGTTGTGGAACGCGAACCACGTGAAGTACGGCCCGAACCGCATGTGGTTCTCGCGTTCGACCGACGGCGGTGCCACGTTTTCCTCGCCGGCCGACGTATCACGGGCGCCGAATGGATCGAACAATCTGTTCCCGGCGATCGCTGCGCGGGGCGACGGTGACGTCCGCATCGCGTGGATGGACGATCGGAACGGCCGCGACGACGGCATGGACGGCGGGGGAGCCCGGTGGAACGTGTACTTCCGTTCCTCGAGAAACGCCGGCGGCTCGTGGTCCGCGGAGACGCAGGTTTCGCGGTACGTGTCGGGGTACTTCTACAAGCTGGCCACGCCGAAGGACGGCTTCCTGGAGCCGTACGGCGACTACTTCGAGATGGAGATCGACTCGGCGGGCAAGACCCACATCGACTGGGGTGAGGGTCCGAGCTACGCAGGACCTGGCAACGTCTGGTACGCCAGCTTCTAAATGAGGTCACGCTCGGTCTCTCGGCTGCTCGTCGCGTTGACGGCCACCGCCACCGTGGCGGCGGCGGGCGCGACGGCGGCGCCGGCGGCGGCGAATCCCGCCCGAGTCGGTCGCTACATCGTGGTCCTCAAGGATTCTGCCGGTGACCCGTCGGCTGTTGCGGGCGCGCACGCCCGAGTGCTTGGCGCTCGGGTCAGCCACATCTATCGCTACGCGCTGAGGGGCTACGCTGCCGCGATCCCGACCGATCGGCTGGCGAAGCTTCGGGCCGAC
>DASVPT010000181.1:0-10877 GCA_036389535.1 Actinomycetota bacterium | reverse complement strand
TATGTGCGGTTACGCGCCGGTCCTACGCCTTGACGGCCTCGGCGTCCTCCTGTGCCGCGCTGATCACCTTCTGGGCAAGGTGCGCCGGCACCTCCTCGTAGCGGGCGAACTCCATCGTGTAGTCGCCCTGCCCGCCGGTGATCGAGCGCAGGTCGGGCGCGTAGGAGAGCATCTCCGCCATCGGCACCTCGGCCTTGATCTCGGTCATGCCCCCGACCGGCTCCATTCCCAAGGGGCGGCCGCGGCGGCTGTTGAGGTCCCCGATGACATCGCCGACGGCGTCCTCGGGCACCGAGACCGTCACCTGCATGATGGGCTCGAGGAGCACCGGGCTGGCCTGCTCGAGCGCTTGGCGCATCGCCTGGGCGCCGGCCAGCTTGAACGCGATCTCCGACGAGTCGACCTCGTGGTACGACCCGTCGATGAGCGTGGCCCGCATGTCGACCATCGGATACCCCGCCAGAACGCCCGACTCCATCGCTTCCTGGATGCCCTGGTCGACCGAGGGGATGTACTCACGCGGGATGGTCCCACCCACGATCTTGTTGACGAACTCGTAGCCGCCGCCGGGGCCCGTCGGCTCGAGGTCGATGACCACGTGCCCGTACTGTCCTCGGCCACCGGTCTGCCGGACGTACCGCCCGTCGACCTTGTGCACGCCCTTGCGAATGGTTTCCCGGTAGGCGACCTGGGGCTTGCCGACGTTCGCCCCAACCTTGAACTCGCGCATCAGGCGGTCGACCAGGACGTCGAGATGCAGCTCGCCCATTCCGGAGATCAGCGTCTGTCCCGTCTCGTCGTTGAACTTCACGACGAACGTGGGGTCCTCGTCGGCGAGCTTCGCGAGGGCGGTGGCCAGCTTGTCCTGGTCAGCTTTCGTCTTCGGCTCAATGGCGACGGAGACCACCGGCGTCGGGAACTGCATCGACTCCAGGACCACCGGCTTCGACGGATCGCACAGCGTGTCGCCGGTGGTGGAGTGCTTCAGGCCGACGACGGCGACAATGTCGCCGGTGAACGCCGCTTCCTTGTCCTCCCGGTGGTTGGCGTGCATCTGAAGGATGCGGCCGATGCGTTCCTTCCGGTCCTTGGTGGAGTTCTCGATGTGCGCGCCGCTCTGGAGCGTGCCCGAGTAGACGCGCAGGTAGGTGAGCCGTCCCACGTAGGGGTCGGACATGATCTTGAACGCCAGCGCGCAGAAGGGCTCGTCGTCGCTCGGCTTCCTTGCGATCTCCTCGCTCGTCTTGGGGTCGGTGCCAACCACCGGCGGCACGTCCAGTGGGGACGGCAGAAACGTGACGATGGCGTCGAGGAGCGGCTGAATGGCCTTGTTCTTGAACGCGGAGCCGCACAGCACCGGCGTCCCGGTCACCTCGAGCGTCGCCTTGCGAAGCGCTCTGCGCAGATCGTCGGAGGCAGGCTCCTCACCGTGGACGTACTTCTCGAAGAGGGCCTCGTCGTGGTCGGCGAGCTGTTCGAACAACCGGTGCCGCCACTCTTTGGCCTTCTCCGTCAGCTCGGCAGGGATCTCGCACGTCTCCCACTCCTCGCCCATGGTTTCGGTCCACCGAAGCGCCTTCATGTCGATCAGGTCGATGACGCCGCTGAAGCTGGCCTCGACCCCCCAAGGGATCTGGACGACCAACGGAACGCCGTGCAGGCGCTCTTCGATCATCTTCACCGTGCGCTCGAAGTCCGCGCCGGTCCGGTCCATCTTGTTGACGAAGCAGATCCGCGGGACGTCGTACCGGTCGGCCTGCCGCCAGACCGTTTCGGTCTGGGGCTCGACGCCTGCCACCGCGTCGAAGATCGCCACCGCGCCGTCCAGCACGCGAAGCGATCGCTCCACCTCGACGGTGAAGTCGACGTGGCCCGGCGTGTCGATGATGTTGATCCAGTGGTCCTTCCAGTAAGTCGTGGTCGCGGCGGAGGTGATGGTGATGCCGCGTTCCTTCTCTTGCACCATCCAGTCCATCTGGGCCGTGCCCTCGTGGACCTCGCCGACCTTGTACGACTTGCCGGTGTAGTAGAGGATCCGCTCGGTCGTCGTCGTCTTGCCGGCGTCAATGTGCGCCATGATCCCGATGTTCCGGGTGCGCATCAGCGGGTATTCGCGAATGATCAGCGGGCCCCGAGAGGACCGCTCGCTCGCAGCACCGCGCGCCGAACCGACGCCTGAAGTCTGCTCTTGCTCTGTCGCTGTCTTCACCGTTACCACCTGTAATGGGCGAAGGCCTTGTTGGCCTCCGCCATCTTGTGCATGTCTTCACGCCGCTTGACCGACGAACCCTGCCCGTTCGCGGCGTCCATGATTTCGCCGACCAGCCGCTCCGCCATGGTGTGCTCCCGGCGCTGACGCGAGTAGTTCACCAGCCACCGAAGCGCCAGCGTCGTGCCTCGATTCGCCCGGACCTCCACCGGGACCTGGTACGTCGCCCCGCCGACTCGCCGCGAGCGCGTCTCGAGCAGCGGTCTGGCGTTTTCCACTGCCTTGCGGAGCGTGATGACGGGATCGCCGGCGGTCCGCTCGCTGATCACTTCCAGCGCCTTGTAGACGATCCGCTCCGAGAGCGTCTTCTTCCCGTTCAGGAGGATCTTGTTGATGAGCTGCGTGACGAGCGGGTTCTGATAGATCGGGTCAGCTTCGACCTCGCGCTTGTTCGCCGCTCCCTTCCGAGGCATGGTCGCTCGCTCCTACTCGCCGGCCTTGGCGCCGTACTTGGAACGAGCCTTCTTCCGGCCCCGCACGCCCGCCGCGTCGAGCGCCGCACGGATCACCTTGTAGCGAACGCCCGGCAGATCCTTCACCCGACCACCACGGACGAGCACGATCGAGTGCTCCTGGAGGTTGTGGCCGATCCCCGGGATATACGCGGTGACCTCGACGCCCGTCGTGAGACGGACCCGGGCTACCTTGCGAAGAGCGGAATTGGGCTTCTTCGGGGTGATGGTCCAGACGCGGGTGCAGACGCCGCGACGCTGAGGAGACCCGCGGAGGGCTGGACTCTTCGTCTTGCTCCGCAGGCGCTCGCGCCCGTTTCTGACAAGCTGATGTACCGTCGGCATGGCCTCGTCTGCTCTCTCACTCGCTCTTGAACCGCCCCACTCCTTCGAGGAAAAGCCGGAATCGCCCGGCCCAGAGAGCAACCGGTAAGAGGGCTCCCTTTGGGCGTCTTACAAAGAGATTAGCTGCGCGGTTCGGCGTGCGAACCGCAACAGAGAATCTTAGTCATTGTAAGCGAAATACGTCAAAGCAATGGAAGCCAAAGGATCCCCAGTTCGGCTGACAAAAGCTATGCCCGAAATGGGGGACGGAGGTCCTCCGGGTCAATGCCCGATTCCAGGGCGAGCAGGATGGACGCCCGGAGCTTCGTGAGGGGGGTTCCGGCGTCGGTCCACCACCCGGGAAGCAGGTCGTAGGTCATGGACCCCTCCTCTATATAGAGGTTGTTGAGGTCGCTGACCTCGAGCTCGCCGCGCGCCGAGGGCGTCAGGGTCCGAATGAAGCCGAAAACCCGGTCGTCGTACATGTAGCAGCCGGTCTGGGCCAGGTCGCTGGGCGGGTCCTCCGGCTTCTCCACGATCCGCACCACCTTCCCCTCTCGGATCTCCGCCACGCCGAACCGCCGGGCCTCCTCGACGGAGACCTGTTTCAGCAGGATCTTCGAGCCCTTGTCCTGCTCCATGAAGTTGGAGACGTATTGGGTGAGGTCGTCCTGGAAGATGTTGTCGCCGAGGATCACGACAATCCTGTGCCCGCCAATCAGGCCTTCCGCCTTGGCGATGGCGTCGGCGATGCCGCCTTCGGGATTCTGCTGGAAGGCGTACTCGAGCCGGACACCGAGCGAAGAGCCATCGCCGAGAAGCCGTTTGAACTGGGGTATCTCATCGCCGGTCACCAAGACGATCTCGGTGACGCCGGCCCTCTGGAGCGCTCGAATCGGGAAGTAGACCATCGGCTCCCCGAACACATCCAGGAGGTGCTTGTTGACCACTCGAGTCACCGGATGGAATCGGGTGCCGAGGCCGCCCGCCAGGACCAGGCCCTTCATGTCTCTATGCCTCCACCGGAGCGGGAGTTGGCTCGTTCTCTGTCTCCGGCAGCGAACGGACGTATTCGGCCACGGCTTCGCGCCACCGTCGAAGGCTGACGCCCAGCTTCGCCGCCTTGGTGCAGTCAAGGGCGCTGAAGGCGGGCCGCGGTGCGACCTCGTCGGTTCGCGTCGCTCGATACTGCTCCGTCCTGATAGCCCGAACCGCAGGCCGCTGTTCCAAGAGCGCGGCCACCAGCGCGGCGGAGATCGCCGTCTCCGCCAGCTCCGCCCATGAGCACGGGTCGCCCTGCCCGGCCAGGTGAAAGGTTCCGGTTGCGCCGAGATCCACGAGGTCGAGGATTCCCTTAGCCAGATCCACCGCGTAGGTCGGCAGCCCGATCTGGTCCGCCACGACCTCGAGCTCGGGCTTGGTTCGGGCGGCGTCGAGAATCGTGCGAACGAAGTTGTCTCCGTCGCCAAAGATCCAAGAGCTCCGGACGATGACGTGCCGGTCGTACTCCGCGACCGATTGCTCGCCTTCCAGCTTGGTCCTTCCGTACATCGACAGGGGCTCCGGCGTGTCGTCTTCGACGTAGGGGCGGCGTGCCGTCCCCGAAAACACGTAGTCGGTGGACGGGTACACCATGAGCGCGTCGACGTCGGCGGCCGCTCGGAGAACTGACCGCGTGCCCGCCACGTTGACGCGCCGCGCCTCGAGGGGGTGTGTTTCTGCCTGGTCGACACTGGTCCAGGCAGCGGCGTGCACGATGACCCCCGGACGATGGCGCTCGACCGTCGCGATGACGGCGTCGTCGTCCGTGACGTCGAGGTCGGATTTGGAGAGGAAGACGCCGTCGGGTCGAAGAGATTGCAGCGCCCGGCCGAGCTGGCCTCCCGCGCCGGTCACGAGGAGCGTGGCTGAAGATGTGGTCGGCTCGAAGTCACTCACACGGAGGTCTCTTCGTCGGCGTAGATCGATTCGGCCTCCGCCACGAGCGGTCGCCACCACTCCTCCGAGCGCCGGTACCACTCCACCGTCTCGGCGAGTCCGGTCCAAAGTTCGGTGGCCGACCACCCGAGCGACTCGACGCGCGAGGGGTCGACGGCGTAGCGGCGGTCGTGCTCGGGGCGGTCGTAGGCGGTGAGCACGAGCCGCTCCTGGGGGAGGTCGAGGTATTCGAGCAACCACGTCGCCAGGGCCAGGTTCGTGACCTCGGGGGTGTGGCGAGGCGCGATGTTGTAGACCGCCTCCGGGTAATCCGACTCCGCAACCAGGTCGATCGCTCTGGCGAGATCGTCCGCCCACAACCACTGGCGAACGTACAGGCCGTCCCCCCACACGAGGATGGTCCGGCCGGTCAGCCCGCGAGTGACCCAACGAGCGAAGGCCTTCTCGGGATGTTGCCACGGTCCGAAGGCATTGGTCGGACGGACCACCACCACCTCGAGATCGTCTGCAAACGAGCGGGCCAGGTCGTCGGCGACCGCCTTGCTCTTGGCGTAGGGGCTCGTGGCCTGGGCGTCGCCCGGTTCCTTGTCCTCCTCGCGGAACGCGCCGCCGACGATCGGCCCGTACACCTCGTCCGTCGAAACATGAACGAAGCGGGGCACGCCGGCCGACGCCGCGGCGGCGAGCATGGTTCGGGTTCCTCCGACGTTCGTGCTCCAGAACTCGTCGGCGGTGCGTTCGCTCCTCGTCACGTGCGACTCCGCGGCGAAGTGGACCACCAGCTCGGGCCGGAACTCGGTAAACGCTCGCTCGACGTGAGCGCGGTCTCGAACGTCGCCGCGCTCGAACCGGTAGTCCGAACGGGTCGCGAACTCGGCGAGCCGGGCCTCGCTCCCGGCGTAGGTCAACGAGTCGAGGTTCACCACGGGCCCGCGCCCTTCGGTGAGCCGGCGCCGGATGAAGTGACTGCCGAGGAAACCCGCGCCGCCGGTGACGAGCGTCCGAGTCATGAGGCGAAGGCTGGGATCGAGGTGAGCTCGTCCAGGCGGGGATTGCTGCGATCACGCTCCGAGAGGATCGGCTCTTGTGTCGGCCAATCGATTCCGATCCGTGGATCGTCCCACGCCACCCCGAATTCGTCGCTCCCGGAGTAGTACGCGTCCACGAAATACACCAGCTCGAGATCGGTCTCCGCGTAGAAGCCGTGGGCCACGCCCGGCGGGATGTACACCCCTCGCGAGGCGGTTTCCGAGCTCAGACGGACCCCCGCCTTCACGCCTTCGCTTGGCGACCGGGTTCGCAGGTCGTAGAGGCCGACGAACGCGGCTCCGCGAAGGAGGCACCAGTAGTCGGACTGCTCACGGTGAAAGTGCAGGCCACGGAGAACGCCTGGTCGAGACAGCGACAGGTTGGCCTGCAGGATCTCCCGATCCATGGGCAGCCACGACCGCCGGAATACCTCGGTGACCGAACCGCGCTCGTCGGCGTGCGGCTCGAGCTCGAACAGCACCACGCCGTCGATGGCAGGGGTCAGAACCTAGGCCTCCTCGCCTCCGAAGGCGCCGCCCAGCGCCTGCTCGGCTTCCTCGCGAGTCATTGCCGCCACCGGCCGCTGCTCGCCCTCGGCTTCGCGCGCCTCGGCCAGCTCGCGCTGCCGGGCCAGCCAGTACTCGGGGATCGCTTCGGGGTTGATGCGCGGAGCGATGTTCCGGTACCGGCTCATACCCGTCCCCGCGGGGATGAGCTTGCCGATGATGACGTTTTCCTTCAGGCCGAGCAGTGGATCGGACTTCGCGCTGATCGACGCCTCGGTGAGGACGCGCGTGGTCTCCTGGAAGGATGCCGCCGCGAGCCACGAGTCGGTAGCCAGCGAGGCCTTCGTGATCCCCATGAGGATCGGCCGCGCGGACGCCGGCTCGCCGCCGGACTCGACGATCTGCGAGTTCGTCTCCTCGAACCGTCTCCGGTCCACCAGCTCGCCCGGCAGGAACTCGGTGTCGCCCGGCTCGATGATGTGCACCTTCCGGAGCATCTGCCGAATGATCAGCTCGATGTGCTTGTCGTGGATGGTGACGCCCTGCGACCGGTAGACCTCCTGGACCTCTTCCACCAGGTGCAGCTGCAGGGCCTGCACACCCTCGACGCGGAGCTTCTCGTGCGGGTTGACCGAACCTTCGGTGAGCTGCTGGCCGACCTCGACCCGGTCACCGTCACCGATGGCGAGCCGCGCTCGCAGCGAGACCGCGTACTGCACCTGGTCGCCGTCCTCCGACGTGGTCGTAATCCGGCGAACCTTCTTTTCCAGGTCGTCCTCGATCTCGACCGTTCCGGAGAGCTCGGTGATCTGCGCCTCGCCCTTGGGACGCCGGGCCTCGAACAGCTCCTGGACCCGCGGCAGGCCGTGCGTGATGTCCTCACCGGCGACTCCACCGGTGTGGAACGTCCGCATGGTCAGCTGGGTACCGGGCTCGCCGATGGACTGCGCCGCGATGATTCCGACGGCCTCACCGATGTCGACGAGCCGGCCCGTGGCGAGGTTTCGTCCGTAGCAGGCCTGGCACACGCCGACCTGCGCCTCGCACGTGAGGACCGACCGAGCTGACGCGGCTTCGACGCCGGATTCGATGATCTTGTCGAGCTCGGCGTCGCCGATCAGCGTGCCACGACGGGCCACCACCGACCGATTCACCCGGAGGTCCTCGGCCAGAACGCGGCCGAACAGCTTGGTGTCTAGGACCGAGCGGGTCACGGCCTCGCTTCTGCCGTCAGGGGTCTGGTACCGAATCTGCACGGGGAGACCGCGGTCGGAGCCGCAGTCCTCCTCGCGGATGATGACCTCCTGAGCGACGTCGACCAGGCGGCGGGTCAGGTAACCGGAGTCGGCGGTACGAAGCGCGGTGTCGGCCAATCCCTTTCGGGCGCCGTGCGTCGAGATGAAGTACTCGAGCACGGTGAGGCCTTCACGGAAGTTCGCCTTGATCGGGCGGGGAATGATCTCACCCTTCGGGTTGGCCACCAGTCCTCGCATACCGGCGATCTGCCGGATCTGCGTGATGTTCCCGCGCGCTCCCGAGTAGGCCATCATGTAGATGGGGTTTCGCTGCGTGAAGGTGCGCTCCATGGCATCCTGAACCGCGTTGGTCGCGTCGGTCCAGATCTGAATCAGCTCTTGGCGACGCTCGTCGCCGGTGATGATCCCGCGGCGGAACTGCTGCTCGATCTTCTCGGCCAGCTTCTCGTGCTGATCGAGGATCTTCGCTTTTTCCTTCGGCGTCACGACGTCGTCGACGCCGATGGTGACGCCGGCTCGCGTGGCGAAATGGAAGCCGAGCTGCTTCAGGTTGTCGAGCGTCTCCTCCATCTGCACGCGGTCGAACCGGCCGACGCACTCGTCGATGAGCGCGCCCAGGTCGCCCCGCTGCACGTGGTGGTTGACGTATTCGAACTCCGCTGGAAACGCCTCGTTGAAGATGACCCGCCCGACGGTGGTCTCGATCAGGGGGATCCTCCCGTTGGTCTCGCCGTCCTCGCTCGCGGGTGCAAGGTCCGGGCCAAGGGCCTTGCCCGCAATCCGGATCTTGATCACGTCGTGAAGATCGACCTGCCGGGAGTCGAGAGCCATGAGGGCCTCGTCGGCTGAAGCGAACCGCTTGATCTCCTGGTCGTTCTCCGGACGCGGATTGGCGATGGTCAGGTAATACACGCCGAGGACCATGTCCTGGGTCGGGGTCGTGATGGGCCGACCGTGTGCCGGCGAAAGGATGTTGTTCGCCGACAGCATGAGGATCCTGGCTTCGGCCTGGGCCTCAGCCGACAGCGGCAGGTGCACCGCCATCTGGTCTCCGTCGAAGTCTGCATTGAACGCCGTGCAGACCAGGGGGTGGATCTGGATGGCCTTGCCCTCCACCAGGACGGGCTCGAATGCCTGAATGCCGAGCCGGTGAAGCGTCGGGGCCCGGTTCAACATGACCGGATGCTCCTTGATGACCTCCTCCAAGACGTCCCAGACCTGCGGCCGCGCTCGCTCGACCATCCGCTTGGCGCTCTTGATGTTCTGCGCGAGGTTCAGGTCGACCAGCCGCTTCATCACGAACGGCTTGAACAGCTCCAGGGCCATCTGCTTCGGAAGGCCGCACTGGTGCAGTCGAAGCTGCGGCCCGACCACGATGACCGAACGGCCAGAGTAGTCGACGCGCTTTCCGAGGAGGTTCTGGCGGAACCGGCCCTGCTTTCCCTTCAACATGTCGGACAGCGACTTGAGCGGACGGTTCCCCGGACCGGTCACCGGACGGCCGCGCCGGCCGTTGTCGAATAGGGCGTCGACGGCCTCCTGAAGCATCCGCTTCTCGTTGTTGACGATGATCTCGGGCGCCTGGAGGTCGAGCAGCCTCTTCAGCCGGTTGTTCCGGTTGATGACCCGGCGGTACAGGTCGTTCAGGTCGCTGGTGGCGAACCGTCCGCCGTCCAGCTGAACCATCGGCCGGAGGTCGGGCGGAATGACCGGCACGGCGTCCAGGACCATCCCGAGCGGTGAGTTCTTCGTCCCGATGAAGTGCGAAACGACCTTGAGCCGCTTGATCGCCTTCTGCCGCCGCGTTCCCTTGGCGGTCTTGATCTGGTCGCGAAGCAGCTCCGCCTCGCCCTCGAGGTCGAGGTCGATGAGCAGGCGCTTGATGGCCTCGGCGCCCATGCCGCCCTCGAAGTAGTCGCCGAAGCGCTCCCGAAGGCTGCGGTAGACGATGTCGTCCGCCACGAGCTGCTTGACGGAGAGGTTCTTGAACGAGGACAGGACGTCCTCGAGATGCTGGACTTCCTGCCGTCCGGCCTCGGTGATCTTCTCCACCTCACGCTGGGCCTCGCGACGAGCGGCCGACAGCTGGGCTCCCTTCGCACCTTCCGCCTCGAGGTCGCGAAGGCGGTCTTCCAGCTCGCCGAGTCGCTTGGAGATGGCCTGGTCGCGCTGACCGTCGATCTGCCGCTTCTCGTCCTCGACGTCGCGTTCGATCTCGGGGAGGTCCTTATGACGCCGCTCCGTGTCGACTCTGGTGATGATGTAGGCGGCGAAGTAGATGACCTTCTCGAGGTCCTTCGGCGCGAGGTCCAGCAGGTAACCGAGACGGCTGGGGACGCCCTTGAAGTACCAGATGTGGGTGACCGGCGCGGCGAGCTCGATATGGCCCATTCGCTCGCGGCGAACCTTCGATCGCGTGACCTCCACTCCGCAGCGCTCGCAGATGATGCCCTTGAACCGCACGCGCTTGTACTTGCCGCAGTGGCACTCCCAGTCTCGGGTAGGCCCAAAGATCCGCTCGCAGAACAAGCCATCGCGTTCCGGCTTGAGCGTCCGGTAGTTGATGGTCTCCGGCTTCTTGACCTCTCCGTTGGACCAGGCGCGAACCTGATCCGCGGTGGCAAGACCGATCCTGAGCTCGTCGAAGTAGTTCACATCGAGCACTAGCGGCTCTCCCCTTTCATCTCATCCTGTAGGACGCTGGGTTCGGCAGCCCTAGTCGAAGTCCGCACCAGCTGGTTCTCTCCTCGAGAGGTCGATTCCGAGCTCTTCGGCCGCTCGGAAGACGTCCTCGTCGGTCTCCCGCATCTCGATCTCTTTGCCTTCCGCCGAGAGCACCTCGACGTTCAGGCAGAGCGACTGCATCTCCTTGATCAAGACCTTGAAGGACTCGGGAATCCCCGGCTCGGGGATGTTCTCGCCCTTCACGATGGCCTCGTACACCTTGACCCGGCCGAGGACGTCGTCCGACTTGATGGTCAGCAGCTCCTGGAGGGCGTACGCCGCGCCGTAGGCCTCGAGCGCCCACACCTCCATCTCGCCGAACCGCTGGCCGCCGAACTGCGCCTTTCCACCGAGCGGCTGCTGCGTGATCATCGAGTAC
>DASVPT010000180.1:0-8561 GCA_036389535.1 Actinomycetota bacterium | reverse complement strand
CTCTCAGCTGGGCGGTGTTGACCAAGTTACCGTTGTGGCCCAGCGCCAGCCCACGGCGGCCGTTGGTCTTGAACGAAGGCTGGGCGTTGTCCCACGTGGTCGACCCGGTGGTCGAGTACCTGGTGTGGCCAATACAGAGGTCGCCTTGGAGCGTGGAGAGGGTTCGCTCCCCGAACACCTGGGAGACCAGACCGAGATCCCGGTAGACCAGGATTCGGTCACGGTCGGAGACGGCCATTCCGGCCGACTCCTGGCCCCGGTGCTGCAGTGAGAACAGCCCAAAAAAGGTGAGCCGGGCGACATCCTCGCCCGGCGCCCACACACCGAACAGGCCGCAGGCTTCGCGCGGACCTTCTCCTGTCACGGCAGGATGCTAACAGTCGCCTCCGACACGTTTACAGAAGCGATGGTGCCTTCTGTCACTTTTCCTTCACTTAGGCTGGGGCCACGCCCGGCCGAGGAGCATTTGAGTGAGACGTCCGCTTCGCATCGTCCTTCTACTGATCGCCTCGCTTGCCTTGCTCCTCGTGGTTCCGGCGAAGACCCTCCGAGAGCCCGCTCTTGAGCCGGGGCGCTCTGCGACGCCGTCCGGGGCGGTGCAGATCTCGGACCGGAGCGAGGTTCGCCACTGCCGGGCCGACGGCCGGATGCGAGGCCTGAACTACCCGAACACCGAGGTGGAGCCGTATGGAGCGGTCAACCCGCGCGACCCCTCGAACATCGTGGCGACCTGGCAGCAGGACCGCTGGTCCAACGGCGGGGCCCGGACCATGCCCGTGGCGCGGAGCACGGACGGTGGGGCGACGTGGGACCTCGTCGAAGCTCCGGACGGCCCGCGGATCACCCTCTGTTCCTCCGGAACCAAGGCAAACAAGGCCGACTATCAGCGAGCCTCCGACCCCTGGCTCTCGTTCGCTCCAAACGGTGACCTGTACCAGACCAGTCTCTCGTTCAATCAGAAGAACGCGGCGAGCGCGGTCCTGGTCAGCAAGTCGACCGACGGCGGAGCCACGTGGTCCGACCCTGTGGTGATTCGGTCCGACCCGACAGCGTTCAACGACAAGGAATCCATCACCGCGGACCCGCGAACGCCGCCGGACGGCCGGCGCAGCGCCGCCTACGTGGTGTGGACCAGAGACGGCAAGGCGTGGTTCTCGAAGACGACCGACGGCATCTCATGGAGGAAGGCCCGGCCGATCCTCAAAGAAGGATTCAGCGTTGCGCACCAGATCGAGGTGCACCGCTCGGGACGGCTGATCGACGTCTTCTCGCTCTTCAAGTCCAAGGGCCGCAACTACATCGCGGTCATGCACTCGAAGGATGCCGGCGCCAGCCCCGGCGATCGATGGTCCAGGCCGATCCTCATCAGCAAGTTCTCGTTCGTTCCGGCGCGAGACCCCGATACCGGTCAGAAGCTCCGGTCCGGAGAGGCGCTGCCAGACATCGCCACGGATCAGAAAACCGGCGCCCTGTACGTGGCATGGCAAGACCTGGTCTTCAAGGCGAACGGAAAACGGTACAGCGGAATCTTCTTCTCGATGTCGAGGGATGGCGGCGAGCGGTGGTCCAAACCGGTTCGAATCAATCAGCCATCCGCCGCGCTCGCGGACCCAAACGATCAGGCGTTCATCCCCGCACTGCACGTCGCGAGCGACGGGACGGTCGGCGTCTCGTATTACGACTTCAGGCAGAACACCGACGCCGAAAGCGTCTCAACGGACTACTGGCTGGCTCGGTGCACCGGACGATCCCAGCCGTGCACGGATCGCCAAAGCTGGTCGGAGGAGCACGTGGCCGGGCCGTTCGACATGGAGATGGCGCCAACCTCGTCCCATGGACTCTTCCTGGGCGACTACATGACCACAACCGGCGCCGGCCGGGACTTCGCGCTGTTTTTCGTGCAGAGCACGGTTTTCACCGGAAATCGAACGAACGTCTACTTCCGACAAATGTGACGCCCCGCTATGGGGTCGGTGGCGCAGTAGCTCGCTGATTTCCGGACATCAGCGCGGGAATCGCTCCTTCGTAGACGTCGGTCGCTTCGGTCAGGTCGAGGGCGAAAAGACCGGTGAACCGCAGCGTGGAGCCGCCCGTCGTTCCCAAGAGGATGAACGAGACCCTGAGCTCGGCGGCCAGGGCCTCTGCCTCGCGTTCCGACCCCGGGCGGACAGAGACGACCGCTCGTGAGGCTGACTCGGAGAACAGGGCGAGGTGTGGAGCGAGGCGCAGGCCTTCGAGCGAAACGTCGAATCCCTCGCGTCCCGCGATCGCCGATTCGGCCAGAGCGACGGCGAGGCCGCCGTCCGAAACGTCGTGAGCTGAGGCGAAGATCCCTCGGCGAGCCCCTTCCTGGAGCAGGGCGTGGACCCTGGCTTCCGCGGCCAGGTCGAGGGCCGGTGGCCGGCCGCTCACCTTGCCCAGGACGGCCTCGGCGTACTCGCTTCCGCCCAGCTCCGCCAGCGTCTGCCCGATGAGATAGATCGCCAGGCCGCCGTCTGGAAAGCCGATCCGGACCGCGCGCCGATAGTCCTCGAGGACACCGAGCATCCCGACGATCGGCGTCGGGTAAACCGCGGAGCCGCCCGACTCGTTGTAAAAGGACACGTTCCCCCCGGTTACTGGCGTCTCGAGCGCCGAGCAAGCATCCGCCATACCCCGAAGCGCCTCGGCGAACGACCACATGACCTCCGGCCGTTCCGGGTTGCCGAAATTGAGACAGTTCGTGACGGCGAGAGGCCGGGCCCCGACCGTCGCGACGTTCCGGGCGGATTCGGCGACCGCGTGCGCCCCGCCCAAATACGGGTCGAGGAACGTGTACCGGCCGTTGCCATCTGAGGACACGGCGACGGCCCGGGTCGAGCCCTCCAGACGAACGATCGCCGAATCCATCCCCGGCCCGGCCACGGTTCCGCCCTGGACCAACGAGTCGTACTGCTCGAACGCCCACCGGGCGCTGGCGATGCCCGGACGCCCCAACACGGTGAGGAACGCCTCCTCCAGCGCTCGCGGCGCTGGGGCCACCCCCGGATCGTCCTGGCGAACCTCTTCGAGCCAGTCGGGCCTGCTTCGCGGACGGTCGTAGACCGGACCGTCATCCGCCAAGGCGCGAGCGGGAACCTGCACCACCGGCTCGCCGAGGCGCCGAGCGCGCAGATCACCTCCGGTTCGAAGCGTGCCGACGGTTCGCGCCTCCAGCCCCCATTTCGCGGCGATCGTAAGGACATCTCCCACATCCTCGGGTCGCACCACCACCAACATTCGTTCCTGCGACTCCGAGGTGAGGATCTCGAACGGCTCCATCCCCGTCTCACGAAGGTGCACCTGGTCCAGGTCGAGGTCCGCACCCATCGAAGCCCGGGAGGCGGTTTCGGAAACCGCGCACGTCAGCCCGGCTCCCCCCAGGTCCTGGAGCGCGACCACGACGCCCGCGTCGACGAGCTCGAGACACGCTTCGATGAGGAGCTTTTCGGCGAACGGATCAGCGATCTGCACGCTCGGCCGCGACGCCTGCGCGTCGTCTTCCAGGGTCCGCGACGCCAGAACCGATACTCCGCCGATGCCATCCCGGCCCGTGCTGTTGCCCAGCAGGACGAGGACGTCCCCGTCACGTGGCTCCGACCGTGACTCGATGCGTTCCGTCGGAGCGAACCCGATGCACATCACGTTCACCGTCGGATTGCGGGTGTGGCACGCCGCGAACTTGACCTCGCCGCCCACGGTGGGAACGCCGATGCAGTTCCCGTACTGGCCGATGCCCGCGACCACGCCGCCGAACAGGTAGCGGTTTGCCGGTTCATCCAGCGGACCGAACCGCAACGGATCGAGCAGCGCCGCGGGCCGGGCGCGCATGGCGAGGACGTCTCGGACGATCCCACCCACGCCGGTCGCCGCTCCCTGGACGGGTTCGATCGCCGATGGGTGCGAGTGACTCTCCATCTTGAAGACGCATGCAACGCCGTCGCCGAGGTCGACGACCCCGGCGTCCTGCCCCGGGCCGACCAGGACCTGCGGGCCTTTCGTGGGGAGTGTCGCGAGGTGTCGCTTGCTCGACTTGTACGAGCAGTGCTCGGACCACATGACCGAGAACATGGCCAGCTCGGTGTCGTTGGGGTCGCGGCCGAGCTTCTCCACGACGAGCTCGTATTCCCCGTCGGTCATCCCGAGGGCGCGGTGGAGCGGGATGTTTTCGGTGGTCGAGGTGACGGCGGTCACGTCAGGACGGCCGCGCGCACCGCCGTGAGAAGCCACTCGAAAATGCCGCGGCCTCCTGTCGGTCCGAGATCCGGGTCCACCGCGTGCTCGGGATGAGGCATCATCCCCAGGACGTTTCGGCGCTCGTTCCACAGACCCGCGATGCCGGCCGAGCTTCCGTTCGGATTGTGTTCGTCGCTCACTTCGCCGCTCGGCGAGCAATACCGCAGCGCGACAAGCGCTTCTGCCTCGATCCGCTGGAGCTCTGGAGGCTCGGCCACGAACTGCCCCTCGCCGTGTTTGATCGGGACGCCCAACACGCGACCGGGTTCCAGCCCCGGTGCCGGCGCCTCGACCCGCACGTTGAGCCACCGGCAGACGAAGGAGAGGCCGCGGTTTCGGATCAGGGCCCCCGGCAGGAGGCCCGCCTCGCAGAGAATCTGAAAGCCATTGCAGATCCCCAGTACCGGCCCGCCGCGTTCGGCGAACTCGCGCACCGCTTTCATGACCGGCGCGAACCGAGCGATGGCGCCGGTCCGCAGGTGATCGCCGTACGAGAATCCTCCCGGGAGGATCACGGCTTCGGCACCCCGAAGGTCGGTGTCGCCGTGCCACAACGAGACGGGCTCGGATCCCATGAATCGAGCGGCCCGCAACGCGTCTCGATCGTCGAGCGACCCGGGGAACGTGACTACCCCGATCCGAACGCTCATGGGGCCGCCACCTCGGCCGGTTGCCGGATCTCGAAGCGCTCGATCACCGGATTCGACAGGAACTTCTCGGCCATCTCGCCGACCACTTCGGCCGCCGCTGCCTCGTTCTCGGCTTCGACGGCGAGGGTGATGCTCTTCCCCACCCGGACGTCCGAAACCGCCGTCCAGCCGAGCATCGGCAGCGCCTCCTGAATCGTCTTCCCCTGCGGATCGAGCAGGTCGTCCTTCAGCGAGACGACGACCTCAAACCGGTACTTCACGCCGCTCCCATCCGCCGCAGGTACTCCTCGAACGTCTCGCCGGTGATCCGTTGGTACGCCTCGCGGTATCTCGCCGCCGTCTGGTTGACGACTTCCTCGGGGAGATCGGGCGGCGGAGGTTCGTGATCCCAACCCTCCGCCTCCAGCCAGTCTCGGACGTACTGCTTGTCGAAGGATGGCTGCGCGCCGCCCGGACGGTACTGGTCGGCCGGCCAGAACCGCGAGGAGTCCGGCGTCAGGACCTCGTCGATCAGGATCAGCTCTCCGCCGGCGAACCCGAACTCGAACTTCGTGTCGGCCAGGATGATCCCACGCTCCTGGAGATGCGAGGCCGCAAACTCGTAAAGCGAGATCGTGAGCTCCCTCAGCCGCTCGGCCAGTCCCTTTCCAACGCGGTCGGTCATCTCCTCGAACGAGATGTTGATGTCGTGCCCTGTCGCCTCCTTGGTGGAGGGCGTGAAGATCGGCTCGGGGAGGCGGTCCGATTCGGTCAGTCCTGCGGGAAGCGGGATGCCGCAGACCGTCCCGCCCTTCGCGTACTCCTTCCAGCCGGATCCGGAGAGGTAACCCCGCGCCACGCATTCGATCGGGACGACCTCTGCACGCTGAACCAGCATGGCGCGTCCGGCGAGCTCATCGGCTGAGGTGAAGGGCTTGGGGAACGCGGAAACGTCCGCGGTGATCAGATGGTTGGCCGTGATGTCCTTGGTTTGGTCGAACCAGTACAGGGACAGGCCGGTCAGGACCTGACCCTTCCCGGGGATGTCCTGGGGCAGCACCACGTCGAACGCCGAGATGCGGTCCGTCGCCACCATCATCAGGTCGGGGCCGGCTTCGAAGATGTCTC
The DNA here is from genome assembly GCA_036389535.1 of Actinomycetota bacterium. GTDB lineage: Bacteria > Actinomycetota > UBA4738 > UBA4738 > UBA4738 > JALYGK01. The sequence goes on along the minus strand of DASVPT010000180.1, from coordinate 2,550 downwards.
GGACCTTGCCGCGAGCGTGCAGGTCGGTAAGCGTCATATGGTCCTTCCTCCTCCTACTCGTCGGGCGGAACGGCAGGGGAAGGTGCCGCTTCCTTGACCTCCAACTTCTCCAGTCTGGTGAAGACGCCATCAAGATGACGGATGAAGGGCGCGGGGTCCAGCAGGGCCGTGATCTCGTCCTTCGACAAGGCCGCGTCTCCTTCGATTTCCGTCCCCAGTGCGTCGGCGAACGTGGCCTGCTCGTCCCATACCCTGGCCGCCGCGCGCTGAACGATCCCGTAGGCGTCGTCACGGCTGAGCCCTCGATCGACCAGCGCCAGCAGCACCCGCTGCGAGTAGAGCGCGCCTCCGGTCATCTCGAGGTTGGCGCGCATTCGTTCGGGATAGACGTTCAACCCATCGACCAGGCGGGCCGTGAGATGGAGCATGTAGTCCACCCCGATCGTGGCGTCGGGGAGGATCACCCGCTCGACCGACGAGTGGGAGATATCCCGTTCATGCCAAAGGGCAACGTTCTCCAGAGCGGATTGAAGGTTCGACCGGACCAGGCGTGCCAGGCCGCAGATACGCTCCGACAAGATGGGGTTCCGCTTGTGCGGCATGGCGCTCGAGCCTTTCTGGCCCGCCCCGAACGGCTCCTGGACCTCCCGAACCTCCGTCCGGGCCAGGTGTCGCACCTCGAGGGCGATCTTTTCCAGCGAGGCCGAAGTGACCGCGAGGGCCCACATCAGCTCCGCGTGGACGTCTCGCTGGATCACCTGGGTGGCGGCCTCCGCCGGCTTCAGCCCGAGCTGCGCGCAGACGTACTCCTCGACGAACGGGTCGACTTCGGCGTACGTCCCCACGGCGCCGGACAGCTTGCCCACGCTCACGGCCTCCCGCGCGCGGCGGAGGCGGTCTCGGTCGCGATCCAGCTCGAACGCCCAGACGGCCAGCTTGTGCCCGAAGGTGGTCGGCTCCGCGTGGACGCCGTGCGTCCGCCCCACACAGAGCGTGTCCCTGTGCTCCAGGGCGCGGCGCTTGACCACGGCGAGCAGCCCTTCCAGCCGGCCCAGGATGAGGCCGGCCGCCGCCCGCATCTGCAGCGCGAGCGACGTGTCCAGGATGTCGCTCGAAGTCAGCCCGAAGTGAATCCACCGGCCCGGCTCGCCCAAGGGCTCGGCGACGGCCTGAACGAACGCGGCGACGTCGTGGTTGGTGCGCCGCTCGATCTCCTCGACGCGCTCGGGCGTCGGCGGCGTGGCGTGCTCACGGATGGTTCGGGCGTCCTCCTCGGGGATCTTCCCGAGCTTCGCCCACGCCTCACAGGCCAGAACCTCGATCTCGAGCCAGCGCCGGAGCTTGGCCTCTTCGGACCACACCGAGGCCATGTCCGGGAGGGTATAGCGAGGGATCAAACGCGAAGCCCCTCGGCCAGCGACTCCTTGAACTCATAGACCTTGGCCCGAACGGTCTCGTCCTTGACGCCGATGATCTGCGCGGCCAGCACCGCTGCGTTCACCGCGCCGTCGATGGCGACCGTGGCCACCGGGACACCGCGCGGCATCTGAACGGTGGAATAGAGCGAATCGACTCCCCCGAGCGCGGCGCGTCCCGCCAACGGCACCCCGATGACCGGAAGCGCGGTTCGGGCGGCGACCGCCCCGGCGAGGTGATTCGCCATCCCCGCCCCGCAGATCAGGCAGAGGAGGCCGCGTGCCTCGGCCGTCCTCGCGTATTCGTCGACCAGGTCGGGATTGCGGTGGGCAGAGATCACCCGAATCTCGCTCGGGATCTCGAACCGCTCCAGGATGGCCGGCGTCTGCTGCATGACCGGAAGGTCGGACGCGGAGCCAACCAAGACGCCGACCAGCGGCGGCACGGCGGGCTCGGCCGTGGTCTCTGTTTCGACTGCTTCTCTAACGTCGCTCATTGCGCCCCCTGCTGAATCAGCTCGCCGATGTCGCGGCGATAGTGCATTCCGGCGAACTCGATTCGCGAGCACGCTTCGTATGCGCGCTCCCGTGCGTCGCCCAGGTCGCGCCCCACCGCCGTGACCGAAAGGACCCTTCCTCCCGACGTGAGCACTCTACCGTCCCGCGCACCCGTGCCCGAATGAACCACGCGACCCCCGGCGACGGCGGCTGCATCATCCAGTCCGGAGATGGGCCTTCCGGTGGCCACTGGCCCGGGATATCCCTCCGACGCGAGCACGACGCCCGCGCACGCGCCGGGGGTCCATTCCACGAGCTGGCCGGACAGCTTGCCCTCTACGCACGCGGTGATGAGATCGCCAAAATTCGAGGCCAGGCGGGGAAGAACGACCTGCGTTTCGGGGTCCCCGAAGCGGCAGTTGAACTCGAGGACCTTGGGTCCGTCCGAGGTGACCATCAGGCCGGCGAACAGGACTCCCCGATAGCGCAGCCCCTCATCCGCCAGCGCTGCTGCCGCACGGCGGAGGATCGACTCGATGATGGAGGACTCGGCGTCCGCACCCACCGACGTGACCGGGCTGAAGGCCCCCATGCCACCCGTGTTCGGGCCCCGGTCACCCTCCAACGCCCGCTTGTG
>DASVPT010000179.1:0-4014 GCA_036389535.1 Actinomycetota bacterium | reverse complement strand
CCTGCTGAACAGGCCGACGTTGCCGCCGAGGTCCCACACGCTCTTGGGACCGGCCGCGGAGAGGAACTCCGTCACCAGGCGTTTCTTGTGCTCGATTCCTTCCTCCGTGTAGTTGTGACCCCCTTCGGCGTAGTACTCCGACCAGACCGAGCGGTCCGGGTCCCACGTCAGCTTGTTGATGGCGGAGCGGAGGCTCTCCACCAAACCGCGGAACGCCTGGAGCGTGAAACGCCTTCCCGAGGTCCGCTTCTTCGTCTCCTCAGCGGGCGCGCCCTCGTGGCGCTTCTGAAGCTTCGCGTGCGTGAAGATGTGGAGGTAGAAGGACGGGCGAAAGCGCGCTCGAGACGGCAGCAGCCGTGCCGCCAGATCCAGCGGGACGCCGTCGATGTGGATCCGGGACAGCTGTCCCAGCCGCACGTCGCGGTAATGCATCAGCGCGAGCGGGGCCAGGAAGTGCTGGCAGAACTGGCGGTACGCGACCCACGGCTCGCCCTCTTTAAGCGGCTCGAAGGAGAGCGTGTCGATGAGGACCGGTTTTCCCTTTCGGAACTGGATGTTGTAGGCGCTCGCGTCGCGCAGCGACATCCCGAAGTCCATCGCTCGGAGCTGGAGACGAAGCGTCGCCAGGGCGGCGTCCTTTAGCTGACTGAAGGACCACTCGTACGGATACGAGATGAACTCGATCGGTTCGGGTCGGAGGACCTTGTAGGCGCCCGGCGCGGCGGCGAGCCCCGTGTCGACTTCCTGATGCGGAACGAGCAAACCCTCTTCGACGAGTGCCTGGTACAGGCCGGAGTCGGTCAGCCGATCGAACTCGTCGCGAAAGGACTCGTTGACCTGGCGGTAGAGGGTGCCGTCCTTGGTGTAGACGAAACCGCTGGGGTCGCGGAACGACCCCGCGCGGACGGAGCCGGTCAAGCTTCCTGGTCAGCCCGTGCTTCGGTCCGCGCGTCGGCGGGCATTCGGGCAGCGCTCTGCCCTTGCGCCTGCGCCTCGGCAGCGGCGCGCTCGCGCCGGGTCCGCCCGGTGAGGAAGCCGGTGATCCGCCGCCAGAACATCTTGATGGCAAGCCCGGCGCCGAGGAGGGCGCCGATGGTCACCTGGAACAGAAAGCTGCCGCTCGCGGGGTCGATGTACGCGTGGGCGTTGGGGATGGTGATGATCGAGAAGTACAGGAAGAAGATGAGGCCCCAACGGATTTGCGTCTTGCGGTTCTTCATGGCGATGCTCCTGGCTCGAACGGTTGGATTCGACGGTAGAAAAGCCAGCTCAACGCCAGCCACCACGTCGGCGGATTCTAACAGAGGCCCAAGTTAAGGGAGGGCACCCATGGAAGCGGCACTGGACCCGTTCACCTCAGAGCAGGTCGAACGGGCGCGCCGCTACCACCGGCCGCTGTACCGAACGTTCGGATTCGACCTGGTCCTCGGGTTCGCCACGCTCAGCGTGTTGTCGTTCACCGAGTGGGGCGACGCTCTTTATGGATTTCTTGCGCCATTCGCGTGGTGGGGCCGGGCGCTCGCGTTCACGGGACTCACGGTGACCATATCGAGCGTCGTCAGGCTTCCCCTTTCGTTCTGGCGCGGTTATCTGCACGAGAAGCAGTGGGGCTTCTCGACGCAAAACGTCAAGGGTTGGTTGAGCGACCGGATGAAGGGCCTGGCGGTCGGCATCGTGTTGACCTCGGTGATGATGGGAGGCTTCGTCGCGCTGGCACGGTGGTTTCCTCACTCGTGGCCTTTCGTGACGGCGATCGCGGGCGCCGTGTTCATCCTCGTCTTGAGCTTCGTGGCACCGGTGATCCTGGAGCCGATCTTCAATCGGTTCCAACCGCTCGAGGACGAGGCCTTCGTCGCCGAGCTGCGCGGGCTGGCTGACCGGGCGGGCGTTCCGGTCCGGGACGTGCTGGTGGCGGACGCCAGCCGGCGCACCAAGAAGGAGAACGCCTACGTGTCAGGCCTCGGAAAGACTCGGCGAGTTGTCCTCTATGACACGCTGCTTCGGCGCGCGGATCATCGGCAAACGTCCCTGGTCGTCGCGCACGAGCTGGGTCACCGCAGAAAGCGACACGTGGCGAAGGGGACCATTGTCGGAATGGCCGGCATGGCGTTGGGCGTGGGGGTGTTGTGGGCTGTGTTTCAGCCCGACCCGGTCCTTCGGGCCATCGGAGCCGGCGGCCCGGGCGACCCGCGCGTGATTCCGTTCGTGTTGCTGGCCGCCGGGATCATGCAGCTCGTCGCCGCGCCGTTCGAAACCGCGCTCTCGCGGCGATGGGAAACCGACGCCGACCACTTCTCCCTGGAGATGACGGGTGACCTCGACGTGTTCGAGCGTTCGCATCGGGATCTGGCGTTGTCGAATCTGTCCGACCTCGATCCGCCGAGGTTCCTCTACCTGATGGCGTTCACCCACCCGACGGCGCCGGAGAGGATCGCCGCGGCGCGAACGTGGGCGGGGCCAGGAGGAGTGGCTACGGCGAGCCAGTAGTCAGGAACTCGCCCGGCTGGGCGCCCGACTCCAGAAGCAGCTTTCGGTATCCATCGGGCCATGGGACGGGTTGCCCGCCCGCTCGATCGAGAAGGACCGCGACGGCGGTTCCTTCCACCGCGGTCTCGCCGCCGCTCTGCATCCGGAATTCATACGTCACCGACGTCGTGCCGACGCTCGCGATGGCGAGCTCGATGTCGACGAGGTCCTTGTGATGCAGTCCCTTTCGAAACTCCGCCGAGATGCGGACCCGGGGGAGCCTCCCGTAGATGTCGTTGAGGATTCCGAGCCGGTCGAAGAGCGTGGTCTCGGCGACCTCGATCCACCGGAACGCAGCGGTGTTGTGCCAGTACCCGGACGCATCGGTGTCGCTCCATTCGATGCGACGTTGAACGGTGATTCGGGCAGGGGAAAGAGCGGACGCTGCCGACTCGACGTCGGCGGTTGGTTGCGAGGAAGCGCTGGTCATCGCGGCTATTGTTACCAGTCCAGCCATCCAGGAGTGAGCACGTGCGCGTGGGCGTTGGATTGCCGAGCGCCATCCCCGGGACGAAGGGCGAGGCCGTCCTCGAGTGGGCGCGGCGCGCCGACGAAGGACCTTTTTCGAGCGTCGGAGTTCTGGACCGGGTGGCGTACGACAGCTTCGACCCCTTCATCTCGTTGACCGCCGCCGCGGCCGTGACGACGCGAATCCGCTTGGTGACGATGGTGGTGATCGGTCCGCTCCGGGCGACGGCGATGCTGGCGAAGGAGGCCGCGTCTTTGCATGCCATCTCCGGCGGGCGGTTCGTTCTTGGGCTCGGGATCGGCGCTCGACCCGACGACTACGAGGTCTCGGGCGTTCAGACGCGTGGCCGAGGGGACCGGCTCGCCGACCAGCTGGCTGAGCTCAAGAAGATCTGGGAGGAAGACCGAGTCGGGCCGGGCGGCGGAGACGGCGGCTCGGCGCCGCTGCTTTTGGCGGGCGGTCAGAGCGGTGAGGCATTCACGCGCATGGCCCGGTACGCCGACGGCTACGTCCACGGCGGCGGACCTCCGCGAGCATTCGCCAGCGCGGCGTCACGAGCTCGAGCGGCCTGGACGGAGCTGGGCCGACCGGGTCGGCCCGCGATGTGGGGGCAGGGCTATTTCGCGCTGGGCGACGACGCCGTGTCGGCCGGCGCGAGTTACCTGAAGCACTACTACGCCTTCACGGGCCCGTTCGCCGAGAAGATCGCGGCGGGGAATCTCACCACGCCCCAGGCCATCATCGATTTCGTTCGCGGATACGAAGAGGCTGGCTGCGAGGAGCTCGTCCTCCTTCCCACCGTGGCCGATCCGTCTCAGGTCGAACGGCTGGCCGACGTCATCGGGTGAGGCTCGTGCGGTTCAGGAAACCGATGCGGATCGTGACGCTTGGCGGTGGACCGGCCGGGCTCTATTTCAGCCTGTTGCTCAAGAAGGCTCGTCCGGACCACGAGCTGGTGGTCTTGGAGCGGAACGCCGCCGACGCCACCTACGGCTGGGGCGTGGTCTTCTCTGAAGAGA
>DASVPT010000178.1:0-1615 GCA_036389535.1 Actinomycetota bacterium | reverse complement strand
CATCCGGGAGAGGTGGTCGTCCATGGAGTAGAGCTCCGGAATCCCCTTTCGGAGCTCGTCCCACAGTCCCTCAGTCTCCGCCGCCCGCCGAATCGTGGCTGCCAGGTGCTCCGCATCGCCGCGGTGGAAGTGGAGGCCATTGAGGCCGTCTGTCACCTTCTCCGCCATGCCGCCGATATCGCTGCAGATCACGGGACGGCGGTGGTGGAAGGCCTCCTGGATCACCAGCGGCGAGTTCTCCCACCAGATCGACGGAATGATGACCCAGTCGATCTTCGCCATCAGATGCGGAATCATCGAGTGGTGATACGGGCCCGCGTCCGTGACGTTGTCGCCCGCTTCCTCGAGCAGGGACTTGAGCTTCGCCTTGAAGTCCCCGTGCTGCTGCTCGAGGTTCGCCCCGTGCAACACCAACTGTCCGTCGAACTCCTCACCCAGCACTGCCATCGCCTTCAGCAGCACGTCGGCGCCCTTGAACGGGGTGAGCTGCCCGAAGAACGCGAACCGGTTTCGCGGTCCGTCTCGCTCGGACTCCGGCAGCGGGTCCTTCTGGAGACGACCGTACTCCTCGAATACGACCTTCTCCGCGGGGATGCCCCAGTCGATGAAGCGGTCGCCGACCGTGTGGCTCGGCGCGATGAAGCGGTCCACGTGACGGAACTGGGACTCCAGGAACCGCTTGCGCGCGAAGAACGCCGCCGGATCGATTCCGGGAAAGCATTCGTGACAGCGACGCGGTGACGCCATCCGGCACAGCTGGTGGTTCTTCCGCTCGGTGCGAACCATCTGACCGTGGTGGTGGCAGATGGGATTGAACTCGTGGAGGTGAAAGATGATCGCGGCGTCCGGCAAGGTGTTTCGGGTGACCCGAATCGCCTCGTGGCCGATCGACGAGAGGTGCTGGAAGTGGACAACGTCGGGACGATGGGCGAGCAGGAAGTCGCGGAACTCGTTGTTGAGCTTCGCCTTGCTCTTCGCCCGAAGGAAAAGCCAGTCGAAGTCCTGCCACCCCATGTACGCCAGATACTGCTTAGGCTCGCTCGTCGCCGAGCCGATGACGGCGTCCGAGTGGCGCGGCGAGGCGTGGAGATCGGGCTTGTCGGCGCGTGCCAGGAACACGGCGTCCCAGTCCGTCTTGTCCCGTAGGGCTTCGTACAGCTCGAATGCGTAGCCCTCCGCGCCGCCCGGGCGGATGTTGGGGTGACCATGAATGACGAACAACGCCTTCATCGCCGCGACCATCTCAGCGGGAGCCTCGACGACACGCGCTCGAGCAAGCCGCTTGGCGAGGCTGTCGCCTCGCGGGGCGCGTCGCTCCCGTTCGCCGGGCGAGGCTCGGCGACGTCGGGCACGAGCTCGTACAGCTCGCAGAGGTGCTGTTGCCGTGTGACGATGCGGTGCGACTCGCGGAGCTTGCGAATGAGCGTGGGGTGCTCGTCGAGAAAGGCGAATGTCCTCCGCGGGACCACGAGGTACTCCGCCTCCTCTTCGACCAGCCGGCTGAGCGCATCCTCCAGTTGGGCTTCGTTCGCGAGCGTGGCGGGCGAAACGCGCCACGGGCTGCAGCCGGCGGGAATCGATCCCGCGGCCACTCCCACCGAAAGCGCGGCCGTGG
>DASVPT010000177.1:0-5261 GCA_036389535.1 Actinomycetota bacterium | reverse complement strand
CCCGGCGTTCAGGCGGCGAATAGCCGCTGATAACATCCGATTTCGGCGGGATCCCTCGACGTCACCGCCCCCGTAGCTCAGGGGATAGAGCACCGGCCTCCGGAGCCGGGGGCGCAGGTTCGAATCCTGCCGGGGGCACCGGTCGCGACGACTGCTACGTCGAGCGAGTCATCTCGCGGGGTGATCGGACAGGGCTGTTCTACTCGAGCAGCGCCTCGAAGGCGCGAGACGTGTCGTTCAAGCGCTCCGCCAGCGTCGAGGCCAGCCACCGGTGCAGCGCCGCGGCCATTGCCGGCTCCCGTGTCTCGATCTGCTCGATCGCCGCGCGGCTCAGACGAAGAACCACACTCGGTTGCTCGGCAACGATATCGGCGGTCCGCGGGATGCCCATGTAGAAACCGATCTCGCCGACCACGACTCCGGGACGAAGCGATCGCAGCCGCATTCGCGTCCCGTCGCCCGTGGTCGCCTCCGTGGCGAGCCGTCCCGATTCGAGCACGAAAAGGTCTCCCGGAGGGTCGCCCTGCCTGATCAGGACGGTTCCCTGTGCGATCGACTCGCGCTCCAGATAGGCCGACAGCCCGCCCGGCATGCTGGAAAGCGCGTCGGTCACCTTGTCGCTCGGCGCGGCCGACCCTTCGCCAGCCAGCAGCCCGTCCTCGCAGCGCTGGAGCGCCCGATCGAGGTCCGGCTCGAAGGTCACAACGCCTTCCTTCGCGACCACTCCCCCCTGCTCCAGTTGTCCTCGAGCCGTCTCCGGGACGCCGCCGAGGACCAGCTCGAAGCCACCCGCCTCGGCGAGCTGGGCGATCTTTCGGAAGGACAGGACCGCGGACGAATCCATACCGCTCACCCGGGCAAGGTCCAAGACCAGAAAACTCAAGGGCCGCCCCTCAACGCGTTTCCTGACCCTTTCGAGGAGACCGCTGGCGGTCCCGAAGAAGACGAACCCGTTGACCCGCAGCACGTGCACACGATCGCGCAGCGCTTCGAGTGCGGCACGCTCCCCCGGCGGGCGGTCGACGTTGCTTCGGTGCGTCGATCCAAACGCGACTTCGCGGATGAGCTCGATCCGACTGTAGTTGACGGCGAACAAAATGAGAGCCGCGATGAGGCCGACCGCGATTCCAGGAAGCAGCCCCCGCACGGCGATGGTGAGAAGGATGACCAGAACGATGGTGTACTCGCCGATGGGGAGCGACCGCCGGACATCGATCACCCACTCCACCAGGAACGCGAGCCCGACGAAAACCAGAACGCCTCCGACCACGAATCGCGGGACGTACTGGATGAGGATGCCGCCGAAGAACACGGCCGCCAGCGGGAGAGCCGCGGCCACCAGGCCGGCGGCGCGTGCGCTGACTTTCATTTGTTGCGCCAACCGGGTGAGAACCAGCGCGTGGTAGGCGGGAATTCCTCCGAACGGCATCGCGATCACGTTCACCGCTCCCGCGTCGTTGAGCTCGCGGTTCGAGTCGAGGTCGGTGTGAAGCATGAGCTCGATCCCACTCACGTTGAAGAGTGTTGCGATGACCGCGACGAACACGGCGGTGACGATCCCCGCCGTCTGGTGCAAAACGGCGCCCCAGTCCGCGCCGGTCACCGCGCGGAGCGTCCAGGGCTCGAAGAGCTGCTGCGAGGGAAACGGGAACGGACCGAGGAGCCAGCCGCCCATGAGCGCCTCGTTGAACGATGAACCGGTGGCGAAGACGCCGATGACGAAGAGCAACAGCGCCCCGCCGAGAACGGCCGGTATGACGAGCGAACGTTTGACGACTCGCGTCGCGACGATGAGCAACACGCCGAACGCGAGCGCGGGCACCCACCGTTCCAGCTCGTAGACCGTGATCAGCTGCTTGAAATGGGCGATATCCACGCCGATGCCCGCGGCAACGCTGATCCCGCCCCGGGTGAGCAGAAATCCCGTTCCCGCTAGGAACCCTCCGACCACCGGATAGGGCACGAATCGAATGAGGTTCCCCAGTCGGAAGTTGCCGAGGAGGAGAAACGTGATCCCGGTGAGCAGCGTCACGACCATGGTCGCCGCAACGACGGTGAGGAACGCCCGGTAGAGACTGCCGAACGCGTCGAGTGCGGTGTCCAACGCGACCACCGCGAGGACCGCCGCGGCGGCATCCTGGACGCTGCCCAGCACCCCACGGCGCCCGCCGCGCCACGCGAGGATGGCGAGCGTGATGGAGCAGGCCACCAGATACAGGCCGATGCCGTTCGCCAGGAAATCTTCGAGATAGCCACCAAAGACCAACGCGGCGAACGAGACCGCCAGGACCACTTCCACGAGCCCGATCGCCGCGCCCGCGGCCAGCCAGGACAACAGAAGCTGAGGCCCTCGCTGCTGTGGCGTGAATTCGCTCACGCGATCTCCCCCCAAATGCCCGCCCGTCGATTCCATCGCGAGAAGCGCCGGAAGGCTATTCCTCGACGGGGTCCACGTCGAACCGTCCGTGGAACAAGATCAGGAAGAGGCACGATTCTTCACCCGCGGGGGCGTGGCGCATCACTTCATTCGGCGGGAAATGCACGTACGCGCCCGCTTCGACGACTTCGTCGTTGACCTCCATGCGACCCTCCAACACCACGATGGTGTGAGCGGCCGTGTGCCGATGCGGTCGGCCCTTCAAGCCCGCCGGATATCGCGCCAGATAGTGTTCCTCGCCCGAATCGGCGTCCTCATAGAGCAGCAGGAGCTCGAAGTCGCCGTCGTAGACGGGTTGGCGGGCGGGGCGCAGGGCGAGGGAGCGAAGATCCTCGACGACGACGGCGCGGCCGACTCCATCTAGGAGCCGATCGCCGCCTCGTCATCGAGGGGCACCGCCGCCGTGCATTCCACCTCGACCAGTTGTCCGTCGTAGCCGAGGTGGCTCACTCCGAGCAGCGTCGCCGGCGTTCGAAGCGCCGCCCCGAACTCCGATTCGATCAATGCCCGCCAGACGTCGCCGAGCTTTCCGTAATGGTCCGCCACCACGTACACGGTGGTCCGGACGACATCCTCGAGGCCCGCGCCCGCCTCCGCCAGGCATGCCGCGAGATTCCGGAGGCACTGCCGGCCCTGTTCCGCGGCGTCCCCACGTCCGACCAGATCGCCATGCTCGTCCAACGGCACCTGGCCGGCCAGGAAGATCAGGCGCGAGCTCGTGACGGATGCAAGATGCGTGTACCCCGGAGGCTCGGCGAGTCCGCCGGCGTTGCTTCGCTCGATCGGCACCGGGCCGACTCTACTCAGGGTCCGGTGATGGGAGCAGAGCATCGAGCCGTCCCGCCAGCGCCGGGTCGAGGGCGCGAACTTCCGCGATGAAGAGCGAGCGAAGGGCAACGAGACCCCGGCGAAGCTCGGAGAGGTCGGCGGACCGCGCGAGTGTCGCGTCGAACGCGCTTCGCGTCGAGAACGGGAGCTCGTCGACGCCGCGGGCGTAGGCCGTCGGCAGGCCCTCCCGCGCACATGCCAGCGCCAGGGTGTAGTCACGCGCCGCGCTCATCAGCCACTCCGCTTCCCACGGCCTGCCTCGCGCGATGCACACCGTTGCGTGGAGGATGTGGTGCCAACCCATCCCGAGGAGGGTTCGGGTGTCCGCGCCGGCGACGCCGATATCCCGAGCCTCGCCGAACACCAACCGGAACTTCGCTCCACGCGCCCCGAACGCCGCCGCCGGCATGAAAGCCAGATCGATCTCCAGCCCGTTGGAAAGGAGAAACACGCGGAACACGCGGTCGTCGGCGAGGAGGTCCCAGTAATGCACCACCCTGAAGTGGGCGTCCACTTCGTCCGTCCACCTCGCGAGAACATCGGGCAGCCGAACCCCGTCCGCCACCGCGAACGCCAGATCGATGTCGGACCAGTCGTCCTCGGTCTCGATCGCTCCGGAACCCGTGATCGCGGCGCCGACGATCTCCTGATCGGCTCGCGCGGCGTCGAGAAGCTGCGCTCGGATCGCCCCGCGTTCCTCCCGAGTGAACCCCACGGCGCTCATCGCGGAACCGTACCGCTCACGGCCCGGTCAGGCGCTTGTCGCCTTTGGTGGTGACCACGAAGACCTGCCAGTTGTAGTACGCGAAGAAGGAGCGCTCCTCTTTGCGCATCTCGTTGGCGTACAGCAAGACGCCGTCGACGTAGGCCGCCGCGTGGTTGTAGGCGTAGAGAGCGCCGCGATAGTCGCCCGGCGCTCCCGAGGCGCGCAGGTAGTTGGCGGCGCCGAGGATGGCGTCGTGGGGATCCCGAACGTCGCCGCCCAAGCCGTAACGAGCCCACGTCGACGGAAGAAACTGCATCGGCCCTTGCGCCCCGGCGGTGCTCACGGCCTTGACCCTCCCGAACTTCGACTCGACGTACATCACGGCGGCCAGAACCTCCCAGGCCACGCCGAATCGTCGTCCGGCCTGCTTCAACCAGCGAAGGAGAAGCCCGGCGGGTTCCGGCGGACCTGTCTCGAAGGCGGCCGGCGTCTTGATCGGCGTCACCAGAGAAAGGAGCTTGGACCCGGCCTCGACGTTCGCTATCGCCGACCCGCGGAGCGAGGACGGAAGCAAGCGGACGACCCGGCGGGCCAGCCTCGGATCCCGCATCAGGAGCCGATAGATCCGCTGCTGGAAGAGGGCCTGAAGAACCACCCGCCGTGGCGGTTTCGCGAGGGGTCCCCCCTGCTGCAGCCAATGACGGATCGATTCGCGTACGGCCCTGGTCACCTTGGCCAGCCCGTGCGCCACGGGCCCAGGTTGTCTCGGGAGCGGCGCGTTCGGCGGAGGAAGGAACACAATCCGCTGCGGCGGAGACGGACTCACGATGGGAGGAGCGGACGCTGTCGGCGAGAGAGCGGGGGAGGGCTCAGAGGCATGGAGGGGCGGCGTCGGCGCCAAGGTTCTCGCCCCACACGCCACCGAGATCAGGCACAGCGCAGTCAGGCCGGCCGAGATCCTCATCGGATGCCAGCGCAGGTGTGAGACCATTCTTTCGTGGCGGGCCTCAGTTCAGCGTCCAAACGTTCCGTTGTCTATAGGTATGGATAGCGTGCAGGTGAACATCGAACCGCTCGAGGAGTCCGAGGGCCTTGCCCTGGACCTCGCCCGAAAGACGGCCATCTTCAAGTCGGCCTTGGACTGCATCGTGTACATGAACGATAAGGGCGACATCCTGGAGTTCAATCCGGCGGCGGAGCGGACGTTCGGCTACGGCCGGGATGAAGTGGTGGGCAGGAAGCTCGCGGACGTCATTATCCCTCCTCACCTTCGCGACCGGCATTGGGAAG
>DASVPT010000176.1:0-8464 GCA_036389535.1 Actinomycetota bacterium | reverse complement strand
GACAAGGCGCCGAGTTCGGCGGTCGTCTCTGGAACCCTCCCGGCGAATTCGACGCGCGTGATCTCGATTTCCGCTTCGTCTTCGTGAGTCTCGCGCCGCTTCTCGCGTGCCTGATCCTCCTGTTCGGACCCGGGCTCGGCGGGGCGCTCGCGGTCTATCGGCCGGGCGAAGTCGCTTTGCCGACCCGGGTGGCGCTTGCCTTCGCGTTCGCCTGCTGCATTCCGGCGCTGCTGGCGCTGCCTCTTGCCATCACCGGATTCCTGCACGCTCCAGCTCTGTTTGCGCTGCTGGCAATGGTGACCGCGGCCCTGTGGTATCTGGCTGCGGAGAAGGGGCGGTTGACCGAGCATCTCGAGGCCGTCCGGGAAGAGCTTCGGTCTGACCGCTGGCCACTCACGGCCGGCCTGGTCGTCCTTCTTGCCTCGGCAGTGGTGCGGTCGACCGTGTCACCGCTCGTCCACTTCTCCACGTCGGCGTCCTGGCGGTACTGGGCCGACGCCCTGGAGGTCGCCGATTCCGCCCGCATTCCCCACACCGTCCTTCAGTACGGCATGGTGTTCCCGGCCACCGTCAACAAGGCGCTGGTGAGCACGCTCGGCGCTGGGTTCAGCTTGGCCCTCGAGCGAGCCCCGCTGCCGGGCATGGCCGCGATGTTGTGGCTCTCCTCGGTCGGGCTCGTGGCAGCGATGTGGTCGGTGGGGCATGAGCTCGGGCTGAAGAACACGGCGGCGGCGGTTCCCCTCCTGCTCGTGCTCAACCGAATCTCCCTGAACAACGAGATGACCACGGACCTGGGGAACTTCAAGGCCGAGAACTTCGGGAGGCTCGTGGCTTTCGCCGGGGTGGCGCTTGCGGTGCGCGCACTTCGTGGCCGGCGGTGGAAGGACGGCCTGTGGTCGGGTGCGCTGCTCGGCGTGGCGGCCGGCATGCACGTCGTCCCGGTCATGATCGCGCTCGGCTTTCTCGGTTTTTACGGCGCGGCCCGGCTGGTGCTCGATCGCGACCGCGCGGCGCTCGTATCGAGAGCCGCCGCCATCGTCGGTCTGGCGGCGGTGCTCGGGGCGCTGGTCCTGTTTCTCCCGCGAGGAAGCATCGGTGTCTCCGCGGGATCCGCGGACGTTACGGAGGGTCAACCGTTCGACCCAACCCGATACCTGAACTCGGGAGCGGCCACTCCCCTGGTTTCGGGGACGGAGTGGCGCATCGGACCGCGACGGGCCCTTGCTGCCTACGTCACCTCCGCGACGGGGATCTCCACTCGAGCTGCCGGACGTTGGTTGATGTATGGCCTTCCCCTGCTCGGCGTCGGCGTGGCGGTCGCGTTGATGACGTTCTCTCCGCCCGCCCTCCGACCGCTCGGGGTTGCCGCCGGTGGGCTGGCAGCTGTCATCGTGGCGCTCACCTGGCTCTTCTCAATTCGCTATCGCCTGTACATCCCGGCGTTTTTCGGTGTCCGCCGGCTGTTCGACTACAGCTCCATCCCGGTGGTAATCGCCGTGCTCGCCTTGATCGAGTGGGCTCTGGCGGCTTGGGGCGCTCGCCGCCCCGCCGCGATGGTTGCAGCTGCATCCATCCTGGCCATCGGGGCGCTGCTTATCCCGACGTCCAGGAGCGGCCAGTCCGCGGTAGCTCGTGATGGGCGAGTCGCCGCCGCGTTCAACTGGATACGCACGAACGTTCCCTGCGATGCCCGAATCCTCCCCGATGCCCACACCGAGGGAGTGTTCGAGGCATTCACCGGCCGAGTCTCGCTCCTCGAAGGGGCGACGCCGTACCTCCGGCCGGTCGTTCGGACGCCGGTCATCAGGCTCCTGCTATCGACCCGGCGGTTCTTCAGAAATCCCCCGGAGAACCAGGAGCTTCTGAAGCAGCTCGGGGTCGACTTCGTCGTTCTCGTCAGAAGTCCGGGCCTCGGGTACCACGGTCCAGTAGCAACTGGCGATCCCGCGGTTTTCAACCGTTCACCGGCGTTCGAGCCTGTGTACAACTCCTCCGAGATGCTCGTCTATCGCGTGATTTCGCCGGCCAGCCCAAGCCGGATTGTGCAGCCGAGCTCGTTTCCCGGTTACCGGTGTCAGCGCGTCCCCGCTCGGCTTTGAGGGGAGACCTCAGTCGACTACTCAGACGGGCCGCCGCTCGGGGCGCCAGGTGGACCGCGGCGACACCGTTCAGCCTGTTCCGCGCGCAAGGTCCGGAGCTCGGGCGCCATGGCCGGATCGGCCGCGCGGTTCTCGAGCTCAAAGGGGTCGCTCGCCATGTCGTACAGCTCTTCTTCGCCCGTGCTGTATCGAACGTAGGCGAACCGGGTCGTCCTGACGCCGCAGTACGCCGGTACGCCGAGAAGACCGGCCTGTTCGAAGGAGAACTCATTCCGCCACGGAGCCGCGGGCGCTCGGAGCAACGGAACGAAGCTCCGTCCCTCCACCGGATCGTGCCGAACGCCGGCGATCGACGCGATGGTCGGGGCGAGATCAATGTTCAAGAGGAGATTCCGGTCGGTCCGCGGGGTTCGGACCAAGGGGTCATATCGCACGACCGACGGCACCCGAAGGCTCTCGTCGTAGGGAGTTCCCTTGTCCGTCCATCGGTGCTCACCGAGATGGATGCCGTTGTCCGAGGTGAAGACGATCATGGCGTTGTCGAGCCGGCCGGTCAGCCGGAGCGCCTCGATGATGGCGTTCACGGCGCGATCGACGCCGAGCAGGGCGGCCGGAATCCTCTTCGCTCGCTCGGCGAGCCTGGACCGGACGGCGGCGGAGAGCCGCGGAAGGGTCCGAACCCACTTCGGCTTGTCGGAGACGTCTGGCTCGTCATAGCTCGGAGGGTGCCGGGGCTCGAGGCCGGCGTACCTGTTGAGATCACCCGGCGCCGGTTTGACCGGCGTGTGGGGCGCGTACGGAGCGAAATAGAGGAACAGCGGCCCATCGGTCCTGAGGATGTAGCGAAATGCCTCTGCCGTGAGGACGTTCAGGGAGTAGTCCTTCGGTTGGACGCCGAACTGCTCCAGGTGGCCGTCGAGGTTGAGCGTGTACCGGTAGTACAGGTCGTACGGATCCACGGCTCCGGCGATGGCGGCCCACCGTTCCCACCCGGGAGGGACGTAGGTGCCGGCGTACCCATTGAGGTACTTGCCGAACAGCGCCGTGTGATATCCCGCTCCACGCAGCCACGTGGCGATGGTCGAGCGGTCGTTGAAGCGGTGAAAGCCTCCGATGGGTCCGCGGTTCTGCCACACGCCGGTTGTGTGCGCGTAGTCACCGGTCAGGATGCTGGCGCGGCTCGGGCAGCAGAGAGGGGTCGTCACGAACGCGTTGGTGAACGTCACCCCGCGGCGAACGAGCTCGCGCCGGACCGTGGGCATGGCCCACAGGGTGTCGGCACGCTGGTCGTCCGTGACGATGAGGACGATGGTCGGCCGGTGATCCGCCGCGGCTCCGCACCCCGCCAGCGTGGATGCCGCGATCAGCGACGAGAGGAACGCCGCCCGGTACGGCGCCCTCATAGAGACATGCCGGGCGGTGGTGGGCGGCACTCCTCCTTGAGGCGGCGGTGCAGTTCCCGCAGAAGCCCCTGCGTCCTTGGTTGCCTTGCCAGGTTGGAGAGCTCGTACGGGTCCTTGACGATGTCGTAGAGCTCCTCCTCGCCGGTTGCATAGCGAATGTAGGAGAACCGTCTCGAGCGCAGGCCGCAGTAGGCCGGAACCTTGATGACGCCCGACGGGCCGTATTCGATGGGGAAATCGCTTCTCCATCCCTGCTTCCCCGACTGCCGAAGGAGCGGCATCAGGCTTCGACCTTCGACTCCCGGCGCCGGCACTCCCGCGATATCGGCGATGGTCGGAGCGATGTCAACGTTGACGACGAGATGGTCGTCGCGCCGGGGACGGCCGATCACCCGGTCGTACCGCAGGACGAAGGGGACCCGGATGCTTTCGTCGTATGGGGCCGCCTTCGTTCGCCACCGGTGTTCCCCCCAGATCATTCCGTTGTCGGACATGAAGATCAGCACCGTGTTCTCCAGCCGCCCGGTCACGCGCAGCGCCCGGACCACGGCCCCGACCGCTCGGTCCACGGCGAGCAGCGAACGGAGAGCACCGAGGCGGCGGCCGTCGAGCCGCCTCTTGAGCTCCCCGCGGACCCGAGGCAAATTCCGGATCCAGGCTGGCTTGTCCGAAACGTCGGACTCGTCGTAGTTGGGCGGGCGATACGGCTCCAGGCCGGCGAAGGCGCGACGATCGCCTGGAGCGGCTTCGGTCGGTGTGTGCGGCGCATACGGGGTGAAGTAGAGAAAGAACGGTTGTCTCGCCGTGAGGATGTACCGAACGGCCTGGGACGCCAAGAAGTTCGTTGAGTATCCGGTTCGTTGGCGCCGAATGCGGCCGTCGATGTTGAGGAGATAGTCGTAGTACAGGTCGTAGGGATCTTCCGTATCGGCGAACGCCACCCAACGGTTCCACCCAGGTGGGATGTACGTCGTGTCGTATCCATTCAAGTACTTGCCGATCAGTGCGGTCTGGTACCCCCCTGCGTTGAGCCACGTGGCCAGCGTGGAGCTGTCGCGAAACCTGTGGAACCCGCCGTAGCGACCCCGGTTCTGCCACATGCCCGTGCTGTGCGAGTACTGCCCCGTCAGGATGCTGGCCCGGCTCGGGCAGCACAGGGGGTTGCTCACGAACGCGTTGGTGAACGTGACGCCTCGGGCCATCAGCTCTCGACGGACGTTCGGCATCGCCCAGAGCGTGTCCCACCGCTGGTCGTCGGTGAGGACCACCACGATGTTCGGACGGGACGGCTGAGCCGCGCCAAGAGCGCCGCATCCGGTTAAGGCCCCTACACAAAGAAGGAGCGAAAGCGTCAGCCGGACAAAACGGCCTTTCTTTCGTAACGGGATTGCCAGTTTCAGCGTTCTCGCTCTTTCGAATACGCCAGAGCCAAGACCACCGCCAGGCCGGCGAAGACAGCAGCCGCCGCGAGGAGACCCCGGCCGATCCAGGGATCGTCAAACGACAGCCGAACGGTGTGGATCCCGGGCGTCAACGGGACGGCCTGAATGAGGAAGTCAGCGGGGAGCACCTCGGTCCTCCGCCCGTCCACCGTCGCGCGCCAATTCGGGTCGTAAGGGGTTCGGATCAGCAGGATGCTCGGCGCGTCGACGACGGCCCGAATCTCGACCTCCTGGGGTCCCGAGACCTCGGAGACAACCCGGCCACTGGGGCCTGCCGGAATGGTCACCCCTTGGGGCACGCCGGGTCGGCCTTCGACAACCGCTTCGCTCAAAGGATCGAACGGACGACCCGTAACCGCTTGAAGCGCTTCGTCGGAACTCCGGGCGACGGTCCATGCGTTCACGATAGACGCACGAGAGGCGCTGCCCGGAACCTCGTAGACGAGGAGCCTTCCCTCTTGGTCGATGAGCCTCATCGAAGGGGTTCCAACGGGAAGCGTGGGGGCGACGACGTACCGGACGTTCAGAAGATCGAGAACCAGAGGGCTCGGATCGCTGAACAGCGAGAGGTTGTAGCGGAGCGGGTACCGACTCAAGGCTCGAACGAACATCCAATACCGGCGGAGCTGCACGGGGTTGTATCCCTGGACATGCTCGATTCGCAGCACCGACGAACGAGGATCGGCCTGGAGGCGCTCCCACCCGCCCAGATTTTGGACCAGGTAGCGTCCCTCGCCGGCGCGTCTCTGCAGCAACGTGGGAACCGGGCCGGGCCGAAGGTACGCGCGGGCATCTGTGGTGGGCTCGGACCGGTCGCCGAGGAGAGTCGGAATCGCGTGGAACGGTGGCGCCCGGTGTCCGGTGAGCCCACTACCGATGAGCTCGGCAGCCAGGACCATCGGTGCGAAAGAAAGCGCACCGCGGCGCCTGACCGACGGGAGAAACAGCGCCGAGGTGGCCAGCGCGCCCACCACCGTGAACGACATCTCGAACGCCGACGCGCCCCACACGATTGGGAGGAAGCCCCAAATGACCGCGGCCAACCCGACCGCCCCGAGGGTCGTGGCACTCCATCGGTGAGAGGTCGCCGCCTCGAAGCCGAGACCCGCCAGGATGGCCACGATCGGAAGGAGGGCATACCCCCACCACTCCGGGCTGTGCAGATAGAGGTCCGGCAGCCGACCCGAGAGGTGCTGTGTGCTGATCCAGCCAGCCACCGATCGCTGCGTGAGAAAGAAGAACGCTCCGCCACAGACCGCGAGCGCCACCGCGAGCGCGCGGAACCGCCGCACAACGAGCGGAACGAAGAGCATCGCCAGCGCAAGGGCACCCGGGTGGATGCCCGGTGTGGTGGCGAGCTTCAGCGGCCACTCGGGGCTGCTCGCCGGAACAACCTGCGGGAAGGCGGATCCGGAGAGTCGCGTCGCCAGCTCCTCCATCCGCGAATAGCCGAGCGCGATGCTGGTTCGCGGCAGATAGGCCAGCCTGGGAAGCAGGTACGCCAGGTTCAACCCGATGAACCCGACCGCCAGCACCGCTCCGTGGGCGAGCACTCGGGTCCGGCTCCCGAGCAGCCGAACGGTCTCCGAATCCCACAGCTTGGAGATGACGTAGGCGAACAAGACGGCCGTGCCGGCGAGCATCCCCACGCTGAAATGCGCCGCCGCCAGCTGCCCCCACGAGAGGGCGGTGGCGGCTCCCCACGCGATGCGGCCCGTGCTCGATCGAGCGTGCATGAAACGGGAGCACGCCGCGAGCGAGAGCGCGGTCCAGGCGAGCGCTCCAGAGAACGGGAGCGAGTTCGTCAGCTGCGACCCTGCGATGCCCACCGCCATGACAAGTCCACCGACGGTCGCGGCGCTCCGGCCGGTCCCTTCGGTTCGAAGGAACCAGTAGATGCCGAGGCCTGCAGCGATCGGTTGCAGCACGACCATGGCCCGAATCGCGATGTCACACGGCAGAGCCGCGAACAGCGCCATAACCGGGAGGTAGAACCAGCCGGATTGCGGATCGGCGGCGAACGGAACGCCGCCCATCGTGTAGGGATTCCAGGCGGGAAGGTTACCGGCGGCCACGCTCTTTCCCAGGAAGCAATACGTCGGAAGCCAAAACGTCGGAAGGTCGCCGTTGGCGATCTTTCCTCCGAAGGCGTAGCCATGCAGGAGCGCGAGGACCGCGCCCACGATCAACACGACGGGGCCGAACGATGTGACCAACCTCCGTGCTCGCACCGAGTCAGTGTCCTCGCAATTCGGCCGTCGGTAGAATGCCTCGTCCCCCAAAAGAATCGTTTTTCAATTGATCCGACACAACATCCCCGAGGGCGTGTCCGGCGTCACCTGAGACCGTGAACAACGAAGAATCGACAACAGTTTCTCGTCAGGCATGGACGCGGTGGGCCGCTGTCGCGCTCGTCGCTGTCGCCGCGCTGCTGTTCGCCAGCCGAACGGCCCGGTTCGCCAGCGATCTTCGGACGTTGCCCGCGACTCGTGACACCCGCTGGTATGTCTGGCGTTCCAAATTCCTCACGGTCGAGCCGCCGAAACAGCTGGTGGCGTGGAGAGGGCCGACCGGGACGGGCGGCGGTGGTTATCGCGTCGGCAGCCCGCTGCTCGGTTCGCTGCTGTTGAGGCTCACGGGGATCCAGGGCTACACGCTCTCCACGTTCTTCGTGGCGGGCGCCGCGCCGCTGCTCGCTCTGGCCCTGGCGGGCTTGGCGTTCACCTATCGCCGCAGCCTCCTCCTGTTCCTCTCCGTCGCGTTGTTATCGGGCGCCCTCTTCTTTGCGAACGCTTTCGTGGGCTACACCGACAACCTGCTCGCGCTCCTGATCGTGGTGACCGGACTTTCCCTGATCGGGCGGCGAAACGAGAAGGCGGTGTTCGCCTCCCTGTTCGTATTTGCCGCGTTCTTCGCCCATCCTCCAGCTGCCACGGTCTTCGCCGTTGCCGTCATCGGGGGATGCGCCATCGGGGCGCTGAAACGTCTGGGAGGGCCGGGGTTTCGATCGGAGGCCCCGGTGGCCGCGTCCGCGGCGCTTGGGGCGATCGCCGCCATCTCGTTCTGGTATCTCGGCGGTTGGGGCTTTCCCGCTCGGTTCGGGGACGCCATCGACGTGGCGAACGTTCCTCGAGAGCAGTTCGTCGCGCGACTCATTCGATGGACGGCGCAACTGACGCCATGGCTCACCGTGCCGCTCATCGTGGCCGGCATCGTTTTCATCGTCCTCAATCGCCGCCGAGACCCGACGGATCGCATCGGGACGGTGATGATCCTCTGGGCGCTTCCGGTTCTCGGGGCGCTGGGGGTACTCACCGGCCTCGTGTATCCGTATCCGAGGTTTCTGAACGTGACGGTTGGACATGTCCTCCTCGCCGGGCTGGGCTTGTGGGGTCTCACGCACGTTGGCCGTCGCGCGCTACGACGAGGCCGCTCCTCGAATCAGTTCTGGGCAATCGCCGGAGTGGTTTTGATCGTGTTGGTCGCTGCTCCTCTTTGGGTCGCCGGATCCAGAGACTGG
>DASVPT010000175.1:0-1751 GCA_036389535.1 Actinomycetota bacterium | reverse complement strand
GGTTCCAGCCCGAAATCACTGAGCCAATCCGCCTGCTCTTCCCGTTCGACGATGGCGAACGGCGGCGTGGGCACGCCGCCGTCCCTCACGAGCCGCTTGGCGAGCGGCTTGTCGAGCGTCACGGCGCAGGCCAGCGGGTCCGAAAAAGTGTACGGCTGATCGAAAAGCTCGCACACGGCCGGCACCTGGGCCTCCCGCGAACGGCCTCTCACCCCCTCCGCAATGTTAAAAACGAGATCCCACCGCTCCCCCGCCGCGAGCCGCCGGGCCAGCTCGACGCCCCGGCCCACGCGTTCGACCCGGTGGCCGTTCTCCTCCAGGCCCGCGACGAGGGAATCGACGGTCTCCTTCTCGTCGAACTCCATGACGTCCTCGGGCGCGAAGCCCGCCGCCAGGTAATCCGACTTCAAGTCGTAACAGAGCGCGATCGAAAGCGGCTTCATCGCCATGGCCTTCGCTATCGCTCCGCGGGATCGACGTACGAGTACGTCCTCCCCTCCCAGTTGCGGATGCGCCAGATTCCGTCGTCGTGGCCCACGACCGTCTGTCTCTGCACCGGTACCTTGCCGCCGCCGCCCGGCGCATCGATCACGAAAGTCGGCACCGCGTAACCGGTCGTGTGGCCCCGGAGCTGATCCATGATCTCGAGACCCGTTTCGACCGAGGTGCGCAAATGGCCGGTGCCGAGCACGGGATCGCACTGGTAGAGGTAGTACGGCCGCACGCGCAGCTTGAGGAGACCATGAAAGAGATCGCGCAGCACCTCCACCGAATCGTTCACACCCCGGAGCAGCACCGTCTGGCAGCCGAGCGGAATTCCGCCGTCCGCCAACCGGTCACAGGCTTCCGCCACTTCGGGCGTCAGCTCCTTGGCGTGACAGAAGTGGAGCGACAGCCAGACCCGGTGCTTGCGCAGCACGGCCACCAGCTCCGGCGTGATCCGTTGGGGCAGGAAACCCGGGATGCGCGTGCCGATGCGCAGGAACTCGATATGGGGGATCGCCCGCAGCCGGCCGAGCAGCCGGTCGAGCGTCGAGTCGGACATGAGCAGCGGGTCGCCGCCCGAGAGCAGGACGTCCCGCACCTCCGTGTGCTCCTCCAGATACGCGAGCGCCTCCTCGGTCCGCCGGTTCAGCGGCTCGAGCTCGCCCTGGCTCACGAGGCGGCTCCGGGTGCAATAACGGCAATAGGCCGCGCACGTGTCGAGCACGAGGAAGAGCACGCGGTCCGGATAACGGTGCACGAGGCCTTCGACGACGCTCGCGCCGTCTTCGCCGCAGGGATCGGTCATGTCGCCCGGGCTCACCACGAGCTCACTGTCCCGGGGCACGACCTGAAGCCGGATCGGGCAGTCGGGATCATGGGGATCGATCAACGCCGCGAACTGGGGCGTGACCGCGACCGAAAACTTCTCGCTCGCGAGAGAGAGCCCGCGCCTCTCGGACTCGGTCAGATCGAGCAGCTTCTCGAACTGGTCGAGCCGGGTGAAGCGATGGCGCATCTGCCAGCGCCAATCGTTCCAGTGATCGGGATCGTAAGGCTCGTTCAAGATCGCGCAGATCTTTTCGCGCCGTGAGGTCTCGACCGCAATCGAGGCGAACGCCTCCTGCTTCATCTCTAGGCTCCTCCGTTCAAACGGGGTGAAGTCGTCGTTTCGTTCGTGAATACACAAGGAGGGTCGTTCGGCCTTCTAAAGCCGACAACCCACCCGGATCGATCATCCGGCGGGAAAGCCCCGGGGGGCTCCGTTA
>DASVPT010000174.1:0-19408 GCA_036389535.1 Actinomycetota bacterium | reverse complement strand
GGCGACATCGGGGTGCTTCTCGGCGCAGACGGCAATGGCCTGATCCGGCCGGTGGAGTGGTTCTGAGATGAGCTCCAGCGACGGGTCGTTCTCCACCACCGCCCTGAGCGTGTCGGTCAAGAGGCGGTGGTCGTCGCAGATCAGAACCGATATGCGGTCGCGGGCAGCTTCCTGTCGCATTCGGAATTCCCTTCCTTGCTGGCCTGCATCCTACTGCCGGTCGAGGCGGGTTCTGCGAATCTCGTCAGGCCATGAGCGGCGTCCCGGCCCGTCAAGTCGTGTTGCTGGCCCTCGGGGTCGTGGCCGTTTCCTTCGCCGCCATCTTCATCCGGCTGGCCGATGCCCCCGCGCTGTCCATCGCCTTCTACCGGAACGCCATGGGGGCGGCGCTGTTCCTTCCGCTCGCGATCGCCCGCCGAAAGGAGATCCGGGCACTGTCGCGCGAGCAGGTCGCCGTGGCCCTCCTGTCGGGGGTCCTGCTCGCGCTCCATTTCGCTGTGTGGATCGCGTCGCTGTCGTACACCACCGTGGCGGCGAGCGTTGTGCTCGTCACCGCGTCGCCCATCTTCGTCGCGGCGGCGTCTCGGGCGCTGTTCGGGGTGCGCGTCTCGTCCGGTGTGATCGCCGGCATCGTCGTCGGAATGGCGGGCGCCGCGGTCGTTTCCGGAGGGGACCTTGGTCTTTCGCGCCGCGCCGCGTTCGGCGACCTCCTCGCGCTGGCGGGTGCCATCGCGGCCGCCGGGTACTTCGTTGCCGGCAGGAAGCTCCGGGCCGAGATGTCCCTGATTACGTACGTCGCCCTGGTCTATTCGACTTGCGCGGTCCTGCTCTTTCCGGCGGCGGTCTTCGGCGGAAGGCTGGGCAACTTCTCGGGAAAGACGTGGCTGATGTTCGTCCTGCTCGCCCTCATCCCGCAGGCCTTTGGACACACCGTTTTCAACTACCTCTTGAAGGACCTCGACGCGACGCTGGTGGCCATCACGATCATGGGGGAGCCGGTCGTCTCGACGCTGCTGGCGATGGCATTTTTTGGCGAGATTCCGCCGTGGACGGCGGTCCTCGGCGGCGCGCTGCTCCTCGCAGGGATCTACGTCGCGGTGACGCGGCAGCCGACTGACGGTTCAGCCGTCGGCGAACTATCGCCTGCGGTCGACTAGGCGCGGGCCGTTTCTGAACCGCTCAGGCGAGCATCTCATCCACCGTAGCGAGGAAAGAAGCCACGTTCACCGGCTTGGTGACGAAGTGGCTTGCTCCCGCGGCGGTGAGCTTTCTTGCGGTTCCCTGGCTCGCATCGGCAGTGAGGACAATCGTTGGAATGTCACGCGTCGAGTCGATCCCTCGAAGCAACAAGAGAACGTCCTCTCCGGACATGTCCGGAAGGTGGAGATCGAGCAGAATCAGGTCGGGTTGATGCTCCTGGGCCAGCTCGATCCCCAGACCTCCCTGCATCGCGGAGAGAAGCTTGATGGCGGGGCGGTAACCGAAGATTCGCTCAATGAGCTGAAGATTCGCCAGGTTGTCCTCGATGTAGAGGACGGTCCTGGGTTTGTTCGAACCCCCCCGAGCCCATTCAGGCTTTTCCGGAGCCAAGACTCCGGTCCCCTGTTGGGTCGCGACCGGCAACTCCACCCAAAACGTGGATCCCTTCCCTGCCGTGCTGGAGACGCCAATCGTGCCGCCCATGCTCTCCACGAGCCCTTTTGCGAGGGTGAGCCCGAGGCCCGTCCCTTCGACACCGAACTGATCGGCGCCTGACCTGGCGAACGGGACGAAGAGCTCGGACATGTACTCCTCGGGAATCCCACGGCCTGTGTCGCTGATGGAGATGCGAAGACGGTCGTCGGTTTGGTGCGTTGCTTCGATCGACACCTCTCCGTTCTCGTGATTGAACTTGATGGCATTCGTGAAGAGGTTGAGGAAGACCTGCTTCATCCGTTGGCGGTCCGCTCGAACCTGAACGTCCACCTTGTTCGGCTGAGCGAGGCGAACACCCGCCTTCTCGGCAAGGGGGCGGACCAATTCCAGCGATTCATCCAGGAGTCTGCCCACATGGACGGCCTCCACAGAGAGCGAGAGTCGTCCGGATTCGATTCGCGCGATTCGTCCGGATTCGATTCGCGCGATTTCCAGGACCTCGTTAATCAGCTCCAGGAGATGTTGCCCGCCGGCCAGGATTCGTTCGACCGCCGTGCTCTGCGCCTCCGTTGAGGCTTCCACCTCGAGGATCTGCCCGAAGCCAAGGATCGAGTTGAGTGGGGTTCGAAGTTCGTGGCTCATCCGGGACAGAAAGTCGCTCTTCGCCTTGTTGGCGCGATCGGCTTCCTCGCGTGCCCGCCGCATAGCTTCCTCGGTCTTCTTCCGGTCGCTGATATCGCGGATCGCCGCGAGCGCCAGGGTTCCGTCCTCGGTCTCGATTGAGCTCAGGCTGATCTCCGCCGGAAACTCCGTACCGTCAGCACGTCTCCCGGCCAATTCGAGGCCCGCTCCCATCGGCCGTGTGTTGGGCTCGACGAAGTACCGTCCTCGGTGGCTGGGATGGACGTCCTTCGCCCGATCGGGCACAAGGATCTCGACCGGTTGCCCGATCAGATCGGCGCGGGTGTAGCCGAACAACTTCCCGGTCTGGATGTTGGCCATCAGGATGGTGCCGTGAGCATTCACGCCGATCATCGCGTCGGGTGCCGCATCGAGCATCGCCTGGAACTTGTCTTCCTGAGCGACCGGCCTCACCGGAGGGAGACCCGAAGTCCTCGTTTTCATCTCGAATCGACCCTTCGCTGATCGGCCCGTGCGGCAACCACGCGATCGCCACCTTGGGCTCGAATCAGTTCCAACGTGAACGTGCTGCCGGATCCCGGTTTTGTCGCCACGGAGATCTCACCGTCCATCGACTCGACCAGAGCCTTGGCGACGGTGAGCCCCAAACCCCGTCCATCCGAGTCGACGCGCTCGGCACCGAGACGGGCGAATGGCGAGAAGAGCTGATCCAGATCTTCGTTCGCGATCCCTTGGCCGGTGTCGGTGATGTGAATCGAGATCCGTTCGGCTGTCTCCGTTGCGGTGATGACGACGTCGCCGCCTTCTCGGTTGAATTTCACCGCGTTGGTAAGCAGGTTCTGGAGCGCGCGCCTCAGTCGCGGCGAATCCCCGAGAACGAGCAAGGCTGTGTCGATCGGCGCGCACCGCAACTCGACAGATCGGTTCGCGGCGACAGGCCGAACCAGATCAAGGGCCTCGGCGATCACTTGGCCGACGGATGTCGGCTCAAGCGGGCCGAGGTCTCGGCCGGCATCGACATGCGCCACATCGAGAACGTCATCGATCAAGGCAAGGAGCCGGCGGCCGGCCTTCAGAATCTCCTCAACGCTTTCGCGGTCCTCCGGATGGAGATGGGACCCCTCCAGGAGTTGGCTAAATCCCAGGATGGCGTTGAGCGGGGTCCTCAGCTCATGGCTCGAGCGCGAGAGGAACTCGCTCTTGGCGCGATCCGATCTCTCCGCCCCCTCCTTCGCGGTCAGAAGGTCGCGGATCGCCGCCTGCAGCTCCGCGGTTCGTTTGGAGACGTGAGCCTCGAGCTCCTGGTTCTTCATTTCGATGGCAGCCTGGGCATCACGAAATGGCGTGATGTCGGTGAGGAGCCCCTGGAACACCGTGCCGTCCCCGGTTTTGTCCGGCACGAGTCGAGCTTCATCGCGGATCCAGACGACACGACCGTCTTTCGTCGTGAACCGATACTCCATCTGGAGCGGCTTCCCCGTTGAATGGCTCCGGGCCTCGGCGTCTAACGTCCCCTGTCGATCTTCGGGATGGACTCGATCGAGCCACAGGTTCGGATCAGCCGTCCACTCGTCCGGCTTGTACCCGACCATGGTCTCCAGCTGAGGACTCAAGTACTCCCACGCACCGTCTGGTCCCGGTTCCCCGACGTAGACGGTCGCCGGCACCTGCTCCACAAGGGTCCGGTACCTCATTTCCGATCGCTCCAGCCGTTTCTTGGCCTTTGCAACGGTGGCCATGAGGCCCCACATGCGGGCCATCGCAAGAAGAACCAGGACCGCAGAGATCACGGCGACATCACGGACGTTCAGACTGCCGGTTCGGGCGGCCACCAGCACGATCGAGGGTGCGAGCGCTGCTCCCGTGATCAGGGGGATGCGCCACCTGGAGCCCGTGTCGTCTGACGGATCCACCCGCTCGGTGAGCGTCCTCATAGAAGGGTGGAGCGCCGCCGCCGCCAGGAAGACGGCGGTGAGGTTCCAGAATGCGTAAGCGGGACTGCGAAGGGAGAACGTTCCGTCGAGTAACGACAGGCTGTAGATGGTGTCGGCGACAAGCTGCGCCGCCAGGGCGATACCCAGGAACCCACCGACCGCCCTCCGCCGCCCCGGAAGAAACGCCAGTCGAACCAAAACGCCCAGAAGCAGGAGATCGGCCAGGGGAAATGCCACGGACACGACCTTGGGCAGGAGTGCCAAGCTCGCGTCGTGCCAGTAGGGGTCGATGAGAAAGACCCAAGGGAGGACTCCCAGGCCGCCCGCCACCACGAGCGTGTCCAGGAAGCCGCTGCGATCGCGGCGGGACGTGCGGAACCGAATCATCATGGCGATTCCGGCCATGAGGACGAAGTACGTGAGAAGGAACAGGCCGTCGCCAAACGACGGGAACGGAAGGTGGAGCAATCCCGATTGGGCGGGTGCCCAGATCGCCAACGCGGCGGTGTACACGACTGCTCCTGCGGTGAGAACCAGCCACGGACCCCGGCGGGCCGGCCGGTATTTCCTCACGCCCAGGATCATCGCCACCGGGACGGCGGCCATCAGCGGTAACTGCACATACGGCAGGACGCGCGAGCCGCGGAATACGAGGAAGCTGGCGATTACGGCCACCAGGCCCACGGCAACGTAGAGCCAGGCAATTCGGGCAAGCCGCGTCATGTTTGTGTCACTCGTAGGCCATATCGGCGGGTTTGACCCATGGCTAAAGGTGAAGTCAAGGCTGTGAGAGGTTCGGTCGATACCGGCTGAGAGGACCCGTCGACATGGAACCCGGAAACGCGAAGGTGACTACAGCACCTGGTGGGAACGGACGAAACCTTAGTGGTTAGGTCCGGAGGAGCAAAGAGGAGACAACGTGCTGCCGAATGATCCCTTGACCGCCGCCAGGATCCTCATCGTCGACGACGAGGATTCCAATGTTCGATTGCTCGAAGCCATTCTTCGAAGGGACGGCTACACGGACCTCATGAGCATGACGGATTCGCGCCTCGCGGTTCCTCGATTTGCCGAATTTCATCCGGATCTCGTCCTTCTCGACCTGATGATGCCCCTCATGGACGGGTTCGAGGTGATGGAGGAGCTCAAGACTCGCATTCCGCCTGAGACATACGTTCCGATCCTCGTGTTGACGGCAGACCTCGCTCGCGATTCACGAAACAGAGCCCTTTCCATGGGCGCGAATGACTTCCTCACCAAGCCGTTCGATCAAGACGAAGTGACGCTTCGCATCCACAACCTGCTCCACACACGGGCCCTCTACCTGCGCGTGCAAGAGGAGCAGACCAAGCTCGAGGAAAGGGTTCAGGAGCGAACCAGAGAGCTTCGAGAAAGCCTGACGCTTCTTGAAGAAACCGCCGAAGAGCACAGGCACTTGATCGACCGTCTCATCGCGTCTCAGCAAGCCTCCTGAGACGTCCCTCTGCCGGTCACACGCTCCTGACCGTCGGGGGCGGTAACAGCCTGGCTGAGCAACCGGTCAAGGAATCCGCTCGTCCGCCGAGAACTTGTCATGAATGTCTCTCAGTCCGTTAGGCACGAGATCCCTTGGGCGCCTGCCGGCGCGCCGCCTCGTGGTCGTCTTCGCCTTGCTCACTGCGCTGCCTTTGGCGCTCCTTACTTCATTCAGCATTCGGATCGCGTCTCAAGGGCTGCAACGGGAAGTAGAAGCCCGGCTCTCCTCGAGCGCTGCGCTTGCGTCGGTGGCGATCCGAAACGAGATGGAGGGGCTCTCCGAGTTGGCGTCTTCCTACGCTTCCCGGCCGGCTCTCATTGCCGCTCTCAACCCAAAACTCTCTGAACACGCCCGGCTCAGGCTCCTGCGGCCGCATCTCAAAGAGCTCAAACGGTCGAGGCCGGGCATTGCCACAGCCTTCCTGGCGGACCCATCGGGCAAGCTCGTCGACATCGTCCCGCCCACTCCTTCGATCGTCGGTCAGGATTTCAGCTTTCGAGACTGGTATCGGGGGGTGACGTTCACGGAGGGTCCCTATGTCTCCGGCGCGTACATCAGCCAAGTCACAGGTCACCCGGCCGTCGTCGCCGCCGCCGCTTTGGTCGCGCCCGCAGCGAAGTCCCGCCGCTCGCCAACGAATCCGCGAGGCATCATCGTGGCCGCGTACCGGCTGTATCCGTTGCAGCATTTCGTCGATCGTTTCGCGTCCTCACAAAACGTGACGCTTGGTGTCACGGACCAGCGGGGAGTGGTGGTGGCGCTCGCCGGACAGCGTCCGAACCGCCTGATGTCGCGTCGCGCCGACCCTCTGATCTCGGCGGCCCTACACGGCCGCTCGGGAGTTCGCACCGTGGAGGCCGCACGCGGTCCTCTCCTCGCGGCGTTCGCGCCAGTGGCCCGACTCGGATGGACCGTGACGGCCACCGTTCCCACGCGGGAAGCGCTTGCCCCGGTTCGGCGCGTTCGGTCCTCGCTGCTAGGCCTGGCCGGGATCGTTGGCGTGATTCTCCTCGCGGGACTGGGACTCATCGTGCGAATGCTTGAGCATCTCAGGCGGGCAACCGAGGCGGGGCAGTTGCTCCAGGCGATCGTGGAGTCTTCCGAGGACGCCATCATCGGAAAGGCTGTCGACGGGACAATTTTTAGCTGGAACCGCGGTGCGGAGCACATCTACGGGTACACAGCCGAGGAGGCGATCGGCCGGCCCATCTCGATGCTCGCCCCCGCGGATCGGAGGAGTGAGATCCTCGAAATCCTCGACCGGGTGAAGCGAGGGGAGCTGGTCCGCAACTTCGAGACCCTGCGGGCCAGGAAAGATGGAACGCTGGTTCAGATGGCACTGACCGTCTCTCCGATCCGAGACGTCAACGGAGGGATCATCGGAGCCTCAACCATCGCTCGCGACATCACCGAACGAAACCGCGCCGAGGCTGAGCGCGATCAGTTCTTCTCTCTTTCATTGGATTTGGTGGCGGTTGCCGGCTTCGATGGCTACTTCAGGCAGCTGAACCCGGTATGGGAGGCGACACTCGGGTGGACCCTCAACGAACTGAAGGCAAGACCGTACATGGAGTTCGTCCATCCGGACGATCGGAAAACAACCGTCGCAGAGGCCGCAGCGTTGGCTACCGGCTCGACGACCGCCTCCTTCGAAAATCGGTACCTCTGCAAAGACGGGTCGTACAGATGGCTCCTGTGGAGCGCTGCTGCGTCGATGGAGCAGCATTTGATCTATGCGGTCGCCCGAGACGTGACCGAGCGAAGGCGGGCTGAGGACGAGCTCCACGCAGCCAAGGAGGAGGCGGAGCTCGCCAAGGAGGAGGCCGAGCGAGCGAACCAGGCGAAGAGCGAGTTCCTCTCGCGGATGAGCCATGAGCTCCGGACACCACTCAATGCGGTCCTGGGATACGGGCAACTGCTGGAGATGGATCATCTCGATGAGGATCAACGCGAGAGCGTGCATCAGATTCTGAAGGGTGGAACACTCCTCCTCGACCTCATCAATGAAGTGCTGGACATCGCCCGAATCGAGTCAGGACGGATGGCTCTGTCTCTTGAGCCGATAGAAGTGCAGGACGCGATCAAGGAAGCGCTGGACCTCATTCGTCCACTGGCCACCGAACGTGGCGTCTCGATCACCGTCGAGGGCACGAGTGAGCGTCCCCAATTCGTGCTGGCGGATCGGCAGCGCCTGAAACAGATCCTTCTCAACCTCCTGTCGAACGCCGTCAAGTTCAGCCGCCCGGGCGGCGCGGTGGTCTTGCGTTGTCGTGACGTCGGAGAAGGCGTGCGGATCGAAGTGGCCGATCAGGGAGCCGGGATATCCGCGAGTCACCTCGACCGCCTGTTCACGCCGTTCGAACGGCTGAAGGCCGACGCCGCCGGCGTCACCGGAACCGGCCTCGGCCTGGCACTATCAAAGCGGCTGGCCGAAGTCATGGGGGGAACGATTGAGGTCAAGAGCAAGGAGGGTGTGGGAAGCACCTTTTCCATCCAGCTCCCCAAGGCGAGCGTGGCTCGATTCGACAAGGAGGCCATGACTGTGGAGTGGGCCGAGACCACACAGCAGAACGAAGAGACCACCATGCTTCAGATCGAGGACAACCCGTCCAACATCAGGCTGGTCGAGCGGATCCTGTCTGGGCGGCCGAACTCGAGGCTCATCACGGCGATGCAGGGCAGTCTTGGATTGGAGCTCGCTCGTCAGCATTCACCCGACCTGATCCTGCTCGACCTCAACTTGCCCGACGTCACCGGCTACGACGTCCTGCGCGACCTACGCACCGATCCCCGGTTGGCCGACATTCCCGTCGTCGTCATCAGCGCCGATGCTACAAAGGGGCAGATGGACCGTGTGCTGGCGGCGGGCGCGCACAGCTACCTCACCAAACCGCTCGACGTGCAGCGCTTCATGGAAGTGGTGAACCAGGCCCTCAATTCAAGGCGTCACGTCGGAGGGAGTTTCGAAAGGGGAAACGAGGGAGGGGGCTAGGCCGTCCTGAAGTCCGTCTCTCGGACGAGACGGCTCGCTTCTTCAGACGTCATTGGCTTCGCGAAGTAGTACCCCTGACCGAACCTGCATCCCAGCGCCCTGAGATGGGCTTTCTGGTCCGCCCGTTCGACGCCTTCGGCGATGGTCTGGAAACCAAGCGAATGGACGAGCTTCACGATGCCTCGCGCCAAGGTCCATTCTTCGCTGGCGCTGGCCACGCCGGCCACGAAGGAGCGATCGATCTTCACCACGTCAACCGGTAACCGGCGAAGGTAGCTCAGCGACGAGAACCCCGTGCCGAAGTCATCGATCGCGAGCTTTATGCCCAGCGCCTTCAAGCCATGGAGGATCGAGATGGTCGCCTCGCTGTCTTGCATGACCACGCTCTCCGTGATCTCGAGCGTCAGCGATTCGGGATCGAGCCCCGACTCCTGGAGACTCCGCTCCACCTCTCGAGTGAGGTCTCGATCCTGGAGTTGGCGGGCCGAGACGTTGACGGCAACGGAGATCGGCTGACTGCTGGAGGACTGCTCCTGCCATTCCCGGGCCGTCCGGCACGCTTCGTTCATGACCCACCTGTCGAGGTATACGACCATGCCCGTTTGCTCGGCGATCGGGATGAACTCCGTCGGTGAGACGATCCCTCGGAGCGGATGCTCCCACCGGATCAATGCTTCGAAGCTGGCGACTCGTTCGTCGGCCAATGCGACGATGGGCTGATACCAGACGGCAAACTCCTTTCGTTCGAGGGCCCGCCGGAGGTCGGTCACCATCTCGAATCGCTTCAGGACCTCGCTGTGGAGCTCCGGACGGTACATCTCGATTCGGCCTCTCCCGCCGCCCTTCGCCGAGTACATGGCAGCGTCGGCATCCCGAAGAATCGCTTCCCCGAGGACGGAGCCACCCGGCGACTCGGCGATCCCGATGCTGGCATCCACGAAGAGCTCCTTGTCGTCCAGGCGAATCGGATCTCGCAGGCTCTCGAGGATGCCTTCAGCTATCGCTACCGCATCGGAACCTGCCGCGCCATCCAAGAGCACGGCGAACTCATCCGCTCCTAGGCGGGCGACGGTGTCGCCCGGGCGCGCGGCGTTCTGAATCCGACGCGCTACGTGAACGAGCACGTTGTCTCCGACCGCGCGGCCGAAGGTGTCGTTGATCGCCTTGAACGCGCTGAGATCCACCATGAGCAGAGCCACGGAGAGGCCATCCCTGAGCGCCCCGGTCAGCGCCTGGTCCAATCGGTCTCTGAACAGGAACCTGTTCGG
This sequence comes from Actinomycetota bacterium, assembly GCA_036389535.1. Classification (GTDB taxonomy): domain Bacteria; phylum Actinomycetota; class UBA4738; order UBA4738; family UBA4738; genus JALYGK01. Next base: position 9,421 of record DASVPT010000174.1, on the reverse strand, counting down.
CAACCCGGTCAGCGGGTCGAACAGGGCTTGCCGGGCCATCTCTTGTTGCAGCTTCGGTTGCTCGGTGACGTCGCGGTCGGCGCCGCGGTATCCGACCGGATGACCCTCCGTGTCGAGGACCGGAACGGCGTTGCTTTCCAGCCATCGGACGCCGCCGTTCTTGTGGATCCACCGCAGCGCCCATCGGTTCCATCCAATGCTTCGCCGATGCGAAAGGGTTGCGGTCGCCTCCTCATGATCGTCTGGGTGGATCAGGGCGAGTCGGCTTTGCCCGATGACTTCCTCAGGCTCGTACCCGAGCAAGTCTTTGACGGCGGGGTTGGAGTACGTGCACCGGCCTCGAAGGTCGAGCTCCCAGATCCAGTCGGTCGCGGTCTCGACGATGCCGCGGTACTTCTCTTCGCTCGCTCGGAGGTCTCCCATGATCCTCCTCAGGTGCGCGCGCCAGAGGCACGTCTCGAGTGATGTACGCCGATCCTCATGCACGGGCAACTGTTCCTTCCCGCGAGAGGATGACCCACGGGAGGCCCAGGCTCGTGACAAGGTCCACCAGTGCGTCGAACGCGACCGGCTTGATCAGGTACGAGTCCGCGCCGAGCTCGAACGCCCTGTCGATGTCCTTGGATTCGGTCGATGCTGAAAGCATGAGGACCGGGACGCCGCGAAACGCGTCTTGCGCCCGTATCCACTCGAGGATCTCCAGGCCGGACTTTCCCGGAAGGTGCAGATCCAGCAGGATGAGGGCGGGAGTGTCCCCCGTGAAGCTCGGGTCCTGACCTTGGAGGTATGAAAGCGCCTGGTCTCCGTCGGAAAAGGCGCAGATGGGATTCATCAGTTGCGCCCTGCCCAGGACCCGTTTGATCAGCAGGGCTTGCCCGGGATCATCCTCGACGAGCACGATCGGCGGGCTCGTGGATGACTCTGGCAACGATGCTTCAGGCGGTGCATCAGGCATAGGTCATTTCGGGTCAACATAGAGACCCGCCGTTTCTGTTATCGGCGATGCTCGGCCTCCCTAAAGCAGACAGTTAACCGTCGAGTTCATCCCAACAACCATCTGCCTGGCTAGTCGCTTCGGCTACATCGATCGGGTCGGCCGCGCCACTCGATCGTCCCGATCTTCTCAGCGTTCGGCTAAACGTCTTGCGCACCTCTTCTCGCCGACCACTTCGCCTCTTACGATCGGCCGACTGACGCTCTTTCGGCGGCTCAAGCCTCGAACAAGCTCGCCGCGGAGTTCGGTCTCTCTATTCTTCGATCTCTTACGTCAAGACGCTGTCATCGACGTCGTCTTCTTCCTCCTACACCGTCGACCTCGGAGCGGACCAAAGAGCTTTGGCAAAGCCTCGATCTACTCGAGCGAACCGCCGATAAGCAGCAGGCTCCTCGACCGACTGAACTCATACGACGAGGCGTAAAGCCATCCTCGGCCCGGGATGGCGACCGAGCTACTTATTCGGGTAGGGATCCTTGGCGCTGTCGCCCCCACTCACCGTGTCGTACTCGCCGTTTCCGCACGATGGGCAGGGCGGGAGATGGGTGGTCGAAGCGACCTCGAGGTTGTAGCCGCAGTTCGTGCACTTGTACGTGCCGGCGCTCACGTCGCTGCCAGCAGAGACCGGATTCGCCATGGTTGCCTCCTTTCCGTTCATTGGAACCTCTCCACGAACCAACAAAGCAAACGCACCAAAAGTCCTCGCGACGCGTCGAGCCTCAGGCGTAAGGTCCTAGGTCTTTCTTTGCTCCGACCCGGGTTGCTCCGTGTCTTCGTCTTGTTCGATTTTGACCCGCTCCTTCCGAAGGCGCTCCCGAACCCGGACCTGCTCTGTGACCGTTCGCTTTCGAACGATCACCCTCTCCCGGAGCACCATCCGTTTGCTGACGACGAGCTCTTCTTCAAAGACCGGGATGGACACAGACCCGTCCGGAAGCGTCTCGATCTCGCCCGAGTCGTTTGGGTTTGGGGCGGCGTGCTCCAGGACGTCTGCATGCTCGATGTCACGCGGGACGACCTTCTCATCAGGGCCCCGCTCGATGACCTTGCGCACGCGGGCTACATCCTGGCGGGGACGTTTCCCGACCTCTAGTTCTTCCTCGTGGCGGACCGTCGATGCGACGCGCTGTTTGTTCGGTGAGGGGCGGCCCTTCCTCGGGCGCTCACCCACTGCTCGGCCTCTGGCCGTGTTCCTCCCGCTCCATCACGGGAGGAACAATGCCGCCCTGCCTGGTGGCAATGATGGCTGCGTCCGCTCGGCGGTGATATCGCTCGCCCCACTGTCCCCCAAGAAATCCCGCCACGAGCATGATGATGATGGCGAAGATCCCGCTAAGGATTGCCCCCGTCGTGAACGCGTTGCTGGAGAACCATTGCGGCAGGTTGAGGCGTTCGAGCACGTTGTACTGCGCGCCAAGCCATACACCAAACAGTGCGAGCAGGGCAGCCAGGAGAATTGCCCACACTGCTGTCATGAGCCCGTTGCGCCCCCCGTCGTACCTCGCCATCCGGCCGGCGGTCCAGCCACCGATGAGGTACGCGATGAACAAAGTAATGAGTCCGCCGATCAGGGCACCGATCGACAGCTCCTCCTTGGCCTTGAGGCCTGTCTGGAAACCGATCCCGCCGATGACCGCGCCCACGATGCCCCCAAGGAGAACGACGAGGGCGAGGGCGGTCAACATACCGACGAGCGTCGCGGGGATGTCGAGTCCACCGAAGCGACGGCGCGCCTCCGCTACGCCCGGGTCCCGATCCGTCGGATCCACTGCGGTTTGGTCCTGTCCGAGGCTGCGCGAAGATCGAGCGCCGGGCTGATCCGAGTCATGCCGTTCCACGTTCCTCACCTCCACTGGTCGACGCCGCTAGAACCGGCAGAGTGCAGCACGGCTGCTCGGGCTACGTGGACTCCTCCTCGACGTCCACGTGTTCCTTGCTCACCTCGCCGGTGACGGTCTTGCGACCGACTTCTACCTCCTTCTCCACCGATACGCGTTCTTTCGCCACCGTCCGCTTGCCGACGACGGGTTCCTCCGCAACGAGGGGCACGTCGACTTCTTCCTCGCCCATTTCCACGTCGGCCACAGGCTCGTTGATCGGCTCCCTCTCCACGTACGCTCGCTCCCCCGCGACCTCGACGTCGGCCGTCACGGGCTCGGTCTCGACCCACTTCCGGAGTCGCACACGGCCAGCCGGCACAGTCTGCTTCCCGATCACCATCTGTTCCTCTGACCGCGTGACACTTGCGGCGCGAGCTTCATCGGCAGGGTGGTCCGCAGGTACACCTTCGCCTTGAAGGCCGAAGTAGGCGTAGAGCTCTTCCTCTGTCCCCCTGCTGATCTCGTCCTCGTCGATGTCCGGTGCGCCGGCGACGTGCTCCTTTGTGAAGGCGAGCGTGAAGCGGTCGTCCATAGCCTCAGCGCCGGCCACCGGCACGAGGACTCGCTTCGTCCCCAGGAAGCCGGTTCCGATGCCGATCCACTCAGGCTGCCCTGTGTCATCGTCGTAGAAAATCTCTTCGACTTTGCCGACCTGCGCTCCGTCTGAGGAGTACACGGGCGTGCCGCGCACTGCTGCCAGTCGTTCCAGCGAAAACGTTTCCATGGTGGGATTCCCTCCGATCGTGCTCACTCGTCAGACTGCTGCAGCTCCTGCTTCTTCTCCTCAGCGCGCTGCTGTATGCGCTCAGTCGCGCCTTCTGCCTCGTCTTTCGCCTTTGGCATCTCCTGGTCGAGCCGGCTCAGTGCTTTCCGCCAACGCTGCTGCATCGGCTGGATGCCGCCTCCTCCGATCGCGACGATCGCTGAGCCGACGACGAGGGCAAGGACCGCGTAAAAGAGGCCGTTCACGATCTCCGGCGCAACCTCTACCTGATTCAGCGCCGCTGAGATCCCGACGAACCAGATAGCAGCCGACCCAAGCATTGCAAGGATCCGTCCGTACGGCAGGCCGCCCAGGGCCGCCTCGACGATTTCCTTGACCGCGGTGGCCACCGCGGCGGTAATCACGACGATCACGACGCCGACGAAGATTCGTGGCAGGAAAGCAACGATGCCACGAATAAGGTCGCTGATGGGGTTGGGGCCGAAGACGCCGAACGCGAGCTGAAGGACGAACAGAAAAACGATGTAGAAGGCGATCTTGCTCAAGATGTCGCTCGCGTCATATTTCGAGCGCTCGAGAGCCTTCTTCACACCGCCACGCTCCACGACGCGGTCGAAACCGACCCGTTCGAGGATCCGGTTCAGGATGCGCTGAAGAATCTTCGCGACGAAGTAGCCAATAAGAAGAATGAGCAGGAAGGCGATGAACTTAGGAACGAACGTCGCGATCCGCGTCCATGCGTCCTGAAGTCCCTTGCTGAAATCGATCTTGGCAATCATGTGATTTCCCCTTCCCTAAATGACGCCGCAGAGTAGGCGGTTGAACACATCCGTCTGTTCGGACCTGCCCCCTCCCGCAGCCTCACAAACGCCCCGTGGCAACGAAAACCTATGCATTCGAGACCCACGACGCTTCGATCAAGCGGACCGATGAATCCGTGGCCCATCACGGGATGGCGAACTGCCCAACGACGTCGGAAGCCCGTCGACCGCCGGGATTGATCCCGTCGCGAATGCGCCGAAGTTGTTCTACCTCCGCTTCCGTGTACCGACGGTGGCCGCCCTCGGTACGCGCTGGGCGGGGGGCGCCGTATCGGCGCTCCCAGCTTCGCAGGGTGGGGACCGGAATCCCGAGGAGCGCGGATACCTCGCCGATGCTCGCCCCATACTCCGTGGACATCTCGCTTCTTTAGACGAGCCCGCAGGGGTGTATTGACGGCGGTCGCCTTCAATTGGTGCGGTTTCGCCCCTTGTCGAGTGGGAGCTCACGACTGCGGTGAGTGGACCGCAAGGGTCTGCTCGGGCACCTCGATGTGGTAACCCTCTCGCAAGAGGAGTCTTTCTCCCTCGCCGTCCGTCACCCCAAGCGACAAAGTGCGCTGGGGGTTTCGCCGAACGACTCCGAGGAAGGTCACGCGAGACCCAGGCCTGACGTGCGCAGGTGACTCGCCGGCTGTGAGGAGATGCACGAACACTCTCTCACCGCGGCTCTTTCCGACCCAGAACCCCTCGTCGGAGACCACCGATCGCACCTCCACCCGATTCGCTTCGACGAGGTTCTGGGCGAAGCGCACGAGCCGTCGCCGCTCCGGGAGCGGAAAGACCGGTACGCCCTCCGCCAGGATATTTCCGGGCGACGGTTTCTTGAAGAGTGGCGCGCCGAAGTCCGAAAGCCCAGTCGAGATGGTGGCTCGCCAATTCAACGGTGTCGGCGAAGCGGTGAGGCCTTGCGAAGAAACCTTCAACGAACGCAGCGTTCGGTCGGAGGCACCGAGCCACGCGTCGGCGGTCCACCCCGAAGCGCGTGACGATGGAAAAGGGAGGTGCAGAAGCGGCGCAGGGATCCGGAATCGAAAGCCAAGTACGTGCTCGCCACCGATCAGCCTTTCTCCAAGGCGCGAGACTCCCTCCCGGGATCCGCTGTCCAGGGCTCGGAGGATTGAATCAGCGTTGCGGAAGATCTGCCCGGTGGGGGGTGTGCCGGTTCTGTCAACCAGTCCGCGAGAGCCGATCCCCAAGGTGCGGCCGCCTGCGATGAGTACGTCGAAGTCCTCCATCCGAACGTCCACGCCCTTGGGCGCCTGATCAACTCGCACCGATCCTTGCAACCGCAAACGGTCGTGGAAGGCAACCTCTCCCTTCGCGTTTATGGTGACCCGGAGCGGCTCACCGGCTCCACCGGGACCCGAAGCCAGACCGCCTCCGATCACGCCAGTCAACGAGAGTCGGGCGGTGCCTTGCCCGGCCGTTCGCCGAGCCGCGGACCGAAGCAGGGCCTGGGGAGTTTCTCGGAGCAGGATCGGAACCATGAGCGTCACGATCATGAGAAGGACCACCGCCACGGAGACGGCGAGCTCGCGGCGCCGCGTATATTTCGGTGCGCGAGGAAGCAGGCGAGGCGCCTCGACGAATGGCGGAGCGACGGCCCGCGTTGCGCGAAGTGTGGAAACGATCTGTTCGGGGACGTAAGCCGGCATTGCAGGCGGACCCAGCTCCTTCGCCATGACCAGAACTTCTCGCAGGCTCCGTGCGAACTGAGCGCACGAGGCGCACTGGTCCACGTGCGCATGAGTCGCGGTAGTTTCGCGACCCTCGAGGAGCGCGCGGCGGGCGATCGAGTGGTCAATCGAACTCATCGCTCCTCCACTGCCTCCGTCAACTCCTGCATGCCGGCCAGTCGTTCCTTGGCTCGAACGAGACGGTCGCGAAGGGTCGATGCCGGCACGCCGATCACTTCGGCAGCTTCCTGTCTCGAGTACCCGAGCACATGTACGAGAATGAACGCCGCTCTCTGCTCTTCCGGCAGACTCGCGATGGTTGTCTTCAACGCGAGCCGTAGCTCGAGGTCAGGCTCCGCGCCGATTGAGGAGACAGTGTCGAGCGACACAGCTGGCGACCTTCGGGCCCGAAGGCGATCGATGCTTGTCCGATAGCAAATGGAAAGAAGCCACGTCCCCACGGCGGCATCACCACGGAACGAGCGCAGCCCGCGGTGGGCCTTGAGGAAGGAGTCCTGCACCGCTTCCTCAGCTTCGAAGTTGTCGTCGAGGAGGCTGCGGGCAAGCCGCCACATCGCCTGGGTGTAACGGTGGACGAGCGCCTCAAACGCTCGTTCATCCCCAGCGCTCGCCCTGGCCATCAATGAAACGTCGTCCATACAGGTGCCTATCCGCGAAGCATCATCCCGACGATGAAAATCTAACCATCGACGGGAGGAATGGGGCTAGTTGCTTCCGGCTACATCGATCGGGGCCACCGCGCCACTAGATCGTCCCGTTCTTCACAGCGTTCGGCTAAACGTGTCGCGTACCCCTTCTCGCCGGGGGATTCGCCTCTTACCATCAGCCCGCTCACGTTCTTTCCAGCGACGACGCCCTTCGTCCGGCCGGCTCCATCGACGCAGTGGAGGTATCGACATGGCGAGGGGTTTCCGCAACAGCACCGTGGTCGCATCGATCGTTGGATTGGCGCTGGTCCTCGGCGCCCACGCCGCCGGCGCGGCAACGGGACCGTTGAACGCGGGCGACGCTTTCCGCCTGTTGAAGCCGACCGGAGGAACGACTCCGGATCCCAAGACGCTGGACAGCAAACTCCTCCCGTACCTCCAGGTGACGGTGTGCGTATCGACGCAGTGCCGGGTCATCACCTCCGCCAGCCCTTCGCCGGAGAAGCTGGCGATGAGCTCGAGCCTTTACTCGTTCGGCGTGAACGCTCCGGCGTCGAACAGCACGATCACGTATCAGACCCACATTCAGATGAAGCCGTTGAGCGATCGGCTGCCCTTGGCGCTGGGATCGACGAGCTTCTCCAATCCGCCTTCCAAAAAGCTCACCACCTACAACTTCCGTTTCGCCGTCTATTCGCACCCACTGATTCGCGCACGGCAATACGCGTTGCAGGGCCTGTCCGCGGCTCAGGCCGCCAACAAGCTGGCGGCGGAGTTCGGTCTCTCGTCGGTTTCTTCACTTTCCCCCGTCAAGACGGTGTCATCGACGTCGTCTTCTTCGTCCTACACCATCGATCTCGACACTTTGGCCCAGTCCCTCTATCAGGGATATGGCGCCGAGTACGTGGAGCTGGCCGACGGTCTTCAGAACGGCCTGAGCCTGGCGCAGGGATCCGCGAGTGATGTGGCGCACGCGCTCGACTTCGCCGGGGCGACGTCCGGCCAGATCGTCGAAGCGCTGGTCGACGGCTTCGAGTCCACCTACTCGCAGGCCGCCGCGGCGCTCAACTCGGGCGCCGGCGCCACCATGGGAGAGGTCGCCGCCGGTCTTCAGGACCAGGGTGCATCGCTCACGGAGATCGGTTCCGCTCTGCAGGACGGGTTCAACGCGACGCTGAACGACGTGGCGAGCGTGTTGAGCGACGCCCTCAACGCGGAGATCGACGACATCACCCAGACGATCAGTGATCTGGCGAACGCCGATTACGTCCAGGTGGGACAGACCATCAAGGACGTCTTCTCCTTGACCACGACCGAAGTCGCATCGCACCTCAACACTGCGCTCGGCCTCGGCATCGACGTCATCGCCGACACCCTCGACGACCTCGGAATTTCGGTGGCGGCGATCGGTGCAGCGCTTAAGGATGGCGTCGGCGCGACGCTTACCGAGGTCGCCGACACCTTGAACACGGTCCTCGGTTCCAGCATCGACACGATCACGGGTGTCATCAACGGCCTGGCCGCCGGTGACATCAACGCGGTTGCCGCCGCCCTGAAGGACGGCGTGGGGGCGAACGCCACGCAGATCGCCAGCCTGCTGAACACGGTGGTGGGCGCGGGCATCGACGTGGTGACGGCGGCCCTCGATTCGATCGGCATACCGGCCGACGGCATCGCCGCGGCTCTAAAGAACGGGTATGGCGCCACCGTCTATGCCATCGCGGGCTCGCTGAAGGACGTGCTGCACGCCGGGATCGACACGGTGGCGGGCATTATCGGTGGCCTGGTTAACGGCGACCTGGATCAGGTTGCCGGCGCTCTCAAGAATGGATTCGGGGCCAGCGCAACCGCCATCGCCGGCTCGCTCAAGGGCGTGTTCAACGCCGGCATCGACACCGTCGCCGGCGTCCTCAAAGAGCTCGGCATCCCCATCGATGGTGTGGCGGCCGCCCTCAAGAACGGGTTCGGCGCTGGCGTGAACGCCATCGCCGGATCGCTGAAGGACGTGTTCGATGCCGGTATCGACACCGTGGCGGGCGTCATCGGCGGGCTGGTCAACGGGAACGTGGATCAGGTTGCGGGCGCTCTCAAGAATGGATTCGGGGCCAGCGCAACCGCCATCGCCGGCTCGCTCAAGGGCGTGTTCAACGCCGGCATCGATACCGTCACCGGCGTGTTGAAGGAGCTCGGCGTGCCGATCGATGGGGTCGCCGCGGCTCTCAAGAACGGCTTCGGCGCGGGTGTGAACGCCATCGCCGGGTCTCTGCGGGATGTCTTCAGCGCGGGAATCGACACGGTCGCCGGGATCATCGGTGGCCTGGTCAACGGTGACCTGAACCAGGTCGCCGGCGCCCTGAAGAACGGGTTCGGGGCCACCACCACGGCCGTGGCCGGGGCTCTCTCTGGTGTCTTCGACGCCGGAGTCGACACCATCGCCGACGTCCTGAAGGACCTCGGCATCCCGGCCGGTCCGGTGGCTGAGGCGTTGAAGAACGGCGTCGGCGCTTCCCTCACCGCGATCGCCAGCGCGATGAACTCCGTCTTCAACGCGAGCCTGGATACCGTGACCGGGATCATCAACGGCCTCGCGAACGGCGACCTCACCGCCGTTGGGAACGCGCTTCTGAACGGGTTCGGGGCATCCGGACAGGCCATCGC
>DASVPT010000173.1:0-3855 GCA_036389535.1 Actinomycetota bacterium | reverse complement strand
TCCTTCGAGGAATCCTTCGCCGGGAGCGACGACGCCCATGTTCGCCGCCACTGGCTCGACGATAACCGCTGCAATTGAATCACCCGTCTCGCCGAACGCCGCCTCGACCGCTCGGAGATCGTTGTACGGCGCGACGATGGTGTCCGCGGCCGCGGCGGCGGTGACGCCGGGGGAATCCGGAAGACCGAACGTCGCCACGCCCGAGCCGGCTTTCGCCAGCAGGGTGTCCGAGTGCCCGTGGTAGCAACCCTCGAACTTCAGAATTTTCGGGCGGCCGGTCACGCCCCGGGCCAATCGCACGGCGCTCATTGCCGCCTCGGTTCCTGAGGACACCAGCCGAACCATCTCGACGCTGGGAACCAGTTGGACGATCCGCTCCGCCAGCCGGACCTCGGCTTCGGTCGGCGCGCCGAACGACGTTCCGCGGCGACTGGCCTCGATGGCCGCCCTGACGATCTCTTCTCGAGCGTGGCCGAACAGCAGCGCGCCCCAGGACTGGATGTAATCGACGAACCGTCGTCCATCGGCGTCCTCCAGATACGCGCCCTCACCGAGCGAGATGAACGCCGGCGTCCCTCCCACCGCACCAAACGCCCGCACGGGTGAGTTCACGCCTCCAGGGATCAGGCGCTGCGCTTGGGCGAAAAGGTCGTCCGAACGTCCCATGGGTGGGTGAGTCATTCAGAATAGGGAAGATGCGTTCCAATCCAATGAGTCGAGACGCGCCTTCACCGCTCCAAGGTCGAACCGTCTTCATCACGGGACCGGCACGCGGCATCGGGGCCGAGGTAGCGAGACAGCTGGCGGGGAAGGGGGCCAATGTCGCCCTGGCCGGTCTGGAACCCGACCTTCTCAGGGACCTCGCCGGGGAGCTCCGGCCGAACGCCGCCTGGTGGGAAATGGACGTCCGCAATCGCCGGCAAGTGGACACGGCGGTCGCCGGGGCGGCGCAACGGTTCGGTGCCATCGACGTGGTGATGGCGAACGCCGGGATCTATCGAATGACCCCGCTGCCCTCGGCGGATGCCAAGGATGCAGAGGAGGTCATCGACGTGAACCTGCTGGGTGCCTGGCGGACGGTCCAGGCCGCGCTCCCCCACGTGGTCGAGCGGCGAGGCTACGTGTTGGTCGTGGCCTCGCTGGCCGCGGTGCTGCACCTACCGCTCATGGGGGCGTACGCGGCGAGCAAGGCAGGCGTCACGGCGATGGCGAACTCCCTCCGCATGGAGCTGGACGGCACCGGCACGAAGGTCGGCGTGGCCTATTTCGGCATCGTCGACACCGACATGACGCGCAACGCATGGCGTCAGCCCCTCATCGCGCGGGTCCGATCACGCGAGCAAGGCGCTCTCACCGCTCCGCCCGTGCCGGTCGAGGTCGCAGCGCGGGCGATCGTCCGCGGGATGGAGCGCCGGTCGCGGTGGATCCTGGAGCCCAGGTGGGCGGCGCCCGCGATCCTTGCGCCTTGGTTCGTCCAACGGCTGGCGGAAGCGCAGAGCAGGCGACGCGGCATCCCCGGACTGGTTCGGGGCGAACTGCGGATCGACTAACCCGGCCGCCGACGTTCTTTGGCGGCTAGGTCAGCCAGTCCGCGGCTTCCTTTGCGTGGTAGGTCAGGATCAGGTCGGCGCCAGCACGCCGGATCGAGGTCAGAACCTCGAGCGCGACCTTTCGACCATCGAGCCAGCCGTTCGCCTCAGCGGCCTTGACCATGGCGTATTCGCCGCTCACGTTGTAGGCGGCGAGCGGAAACCCGGTTTCTTCCTTCACCCGCCGGATGACGTCCAGGTACGGCAGCGCCGGCTTGACCATCACGATGTCCGCTCCCTCGCCGATGTCGGCGCGAACCTCCCGGAGCGCCTCATCGGCGTTCGCCGGATCCATCTGGTAGCCGCTTCGGTCACCGAACTGTGGAGCACACTCAGCCGCGTCGCGGAAGGGTCCGTAGAACGCCGACGCGAATTTCGCGGCGTACGCGAGGATTCCGGTCCCGGCGAATCCGCGTCGATCCAGCTCTTCTCGGATCGCCGCGACCTGTCCGTCCATCATTCCGGACGGGGCGACGAGGTCGGCTCCGGCTTCCGCCTGGGCCACAGCTACGCGGCGATAGAGTTCGAGCGTTCGGTCGTTGTCGACTGAGCCGTCGTCCGCGAGGACGCCGCAGTGTCCATGATCGGTGTATTCGTCCAGGCAGAGGTCGGCGATCACCACGTGGTCGTCGCCGAGCTCCTCTCGAAGCGCTCGAAGGCCGCGCTGGGCGATTCCATCCGGGTTCCACGCCTCGGACCCTTCGGCATCCTTGCGCTCGGGAATTCCGAACAGGACGAACGCCCCCACACCCTTCGACGCGATCTCTCGAGCCTCCTTGCGGAGCGACTCCAGGGTGTGCTGCCACTGGTTCGGCATGGACGAGATCGGCAGCGGTTCGTCGATTCCTTCCTTGACGAACAGCGGCGCGATGAGGTGGCGCGGCGCGAGGTCGGTCTCGCGAACGAGCGCGCGCAGAGCTTCTGTGCGCCGCATCCTGCGGGGACGATTTTGGGGAAAGGCCACTGCGGGTTACTCCTTCGCTCTAGGTGAACAGCGCTTCGAGCGCCGCGAGCAGTCCATCGATTGTATGCGGGTCCGCGATGGAGGCGACAGCGAGACCTTCCTCCTTCGCCGCGGCCGCGGTGACCGGGCCGATGCAGACGACCTTTGCTCGAGCGCTGCGGAACCCCTCGAGGCTCCCGACCATCTTCATGAATCCCTCCACGGTCGAGGCGCTGGTGAAGGTGATCGCATCCAGTCCTCCATCGCGGAGCATCTCGGCAGCTTCGGGCGGCATCCGGTCCCTGAAAAGGGTCCGGTAGGCGTTGAGCCGAACCGGAGTCCATCCCTTCGCAGAAAGAGCGGATTCGAGGTCCTCGGTGGCAATGTCGGCGCGCGCCACCAGGACGTCCCCGCTCCCCGCCGGCATGACGTCGCCGAGCGCGCGTGTGGTGAACTCATGGGGAACGAGCGCGGCGCGGATCCCGAACTCCTGCAACTCTTGGGCTGTTCCTTCACCGACAGCCCCAACGGACGCGTGTATCCAGCTGCCGTTCATGCCTCGTTCTGCGAGCCGGCCCGCCACTGCCTGGACGCCGCTTCGGCTGGTAAAGAGCACCCATTCGAATCGACCGGACGAAAGACCCTCGATCGCGCCGTCCAGAACTGCATCCTCGGCACGCACGACCTCGATGGCTGGCGCGAGGATCGGGATGGCGCCGCGTTCGCTGAGCTGTTCGGCAAACGCGGGCGCTGTCTGCTCAGATCGCGTTACCAGGATCGTGCGGCCCTCGAGTGGACGCTTCGTTCGAACGCGGTCGGCGTTCTTCACTCGCCGCCTTCCCACGACCTGATGATCTCGGCCGCTCCGTTCCCAAGAAGGATCTCCGCGACTTCCAGGCCGACGCCCTGCGGGTCAGACGCCTCCGCCTGCCCCGAGACCAGGTCGCTCCCGTCTTCCCGAATCACCACGGCGAGCAAGCGAACCGCCCCGTCCCGCTCCTCGGCATACGCCCCGAGGGGGACCGAGCAATCACCACCGAGTTGCGCCACCAGCGCCCGTTCGGCTTCGAACGCCAACCGGGAGCTCGGATGGTCGAGCTTCCGCACGACCTCCAGCGTCAGCTCGTCGTCCTGACGAGCCTGCACCGCGAGCGCGCCCTGACCAGGAGCGGGCACCATATCTTCCAGCGGAAAAGGGGTGGCGGGAGGGGTCAATCCGAGCCGCGCCAGGCCGGCCGCCGCCAACACCAGGCCGTCCACCTCACCGGTCTCCAATTTCCTGAGACGGGTGTCGACGTTTCCGCGGAGATTCGCCAGCTTCAG
>DASVPT010000172.1:0-4154 GCA_036389535.1 Actinomycetota bacterium | reverse complement strand
GGCGCCCGCGGTGAGCATTTCGCGGACTGTGCTCGGGTCGTCGGACCACGTGAGCGCGACGATCTTCGTGTCGGGGTGTTGCGTGGTAATCGTTTTGGCGGCGTGCACGCCGTCGCCGTCTGGCATTCGCACGTCCATGAGGATGACGTCGGGCCCGAGCTCCTGCGCCCGCGAGATGGCCTCCTTGCCGGACCCCGCCTCGCCGACCACCTCGATGCCGCCGCCCAACGCCAAAGCCTCCCGCAGCATGGTGCGCGTGCTGGGGGAGTCGTCGACGACCATCACCCTGACTCGGTCGCTCATTGCAATCACCCTTATCGTCGGCCAAAACAGGGAGTCACCTAAGTCGCATGGCCGATCCTAGAATCGCCCCCTCGTGCCCACCCGTCAGGCTCTGAACGAGCTCAACGCCGAAATCGTGGTTTGCCGCAAGTGTCCGCGGCTGGTCGAATGGCGAGAACGGGTGGCTCGTGAGCGCCGGGCCGCCTTCGCCGACCAGGAGTACTGGGGCCGTCCTCTGCCGGGGTTCGGCGACCCGAACGCGAGGATCCTCGTCGTCGGCCTGGCTCCGGCCGCCCACGGAGGAAACCGGACCGGGCGAATCTTCACCGGCGATCGTTCGGGCGATTTCCTGTTCGAGGCGCTGTACCGGTGCGGGCTCTCCAACCAACCGACGTCGACGCATCGCCACGACGGTCTCCGCCTCCGGGGGGCGTACGTCGCGGCCGTGAACCGGTGCTGTCCGCCGGGGAACCGTCCTTCACTCGAGGAACGAGAGAATTGCCTGCCGTATCTCGTCCGCGAGATGGAATCACTTCCTCGGCTGAGCGTGCTCCTTCCGCTGGGATCGTTCGCATGGGACGGCGCGCTCCTGGCACTGGCGCGCCACGGCCACCCGGTGCCTCGCCCGCGCCCGAAATTCGGTCACGGCGCGGAGGCGTCGGTGGGACCCTTCGCCCTGGTCGGGTCGTTTCACCCGAGCCAGCAAAACACGTTCACCGGAAAGCTGACCCAGAGGATGCTCCAAGACGCCGTCCGGAGGGCCATCGAGCTCTCGGGCTGATCGCGCCGCCGAGCATGTCGGAGCGGCCGGTATCGTGGACGCATGCGACGAGGCCACTGGCGGGTCGCGCTCCCCGACCCCGATGCGAAGGCAGTGACCGCGCACACCGTGCGCCGCGTGGCGGCCGTGTTCAAGCCGTACCGACGACAGATCACCTGGGTGGGGGTCGCCATAGTCGTGGCCTCGACCCTGGGAGTCATCAACCCCATCTTGATCAAGGTGATCTTCGATACGGCGTTGTTTTGCCGGGGCTGCCCGGACCTGCACCGTCTGTACTTCTTGGTGGGCTTGATGGTCGTCATCCCTTTGATCACGGCGTCAATCGGGATCGGGCAGACCTACCTGGCGAACGTCGTGGGGCAGCGCGTCATGCAGGACTTTCGCCACTCGCTTTATTCGCATCTTCAGGCGATGTCGCTTCGTTTCTTCACCAAGACGCGGACCGGCGAGATCCAGTCACGGTTGTCGAGCGACGTCGCCGGCGTGCAGAGCGTCGTCACCGACACGGCGTCGAGCATCCTCCAAAACGTCACCATCCTGGCGAGCTCGCTCATCGCGATGCTGGTGTTGTCGTGGCAACTCACCGCGCTGTCGCTCTTCCTCATGCCGGTCTTCCTCTGGCTGACGTACCGCGTGGGGAAGGCCCGTCAGCAAGCCGCTGCCTCAACCCAGGCCTCCATCGCCGAGATCAGCGCCATGACTCAGGAGACGCTTTCGGTTTCGGGCATCCTCTTGGCGAAGGCGTTCGGGCGGCAGCGCTACGAGATCGATCGGTTTAGCCGAGAGAACCGGCGGCTCGCCGACCTCCAGATACGGCAGCAGATGATCGGCCGCGCGTTTGGCGGCGTCATCATGGCGTTCTTCTCGGTGACTCCGGCGTTCGTCTACCTGGTCGCTGGCTGGGTGAACGCGGGACGTGTTGGCTCGCCGGCGATCAGCTTTGGCACGATCGTGGCGTTCACCACACTGCAGAGCCGTCTTTTCTTTCCGCTGGGACAGATGCTGCAGACCTCCGTCGAGGTCCAATCGTCGCTGGCGCTGTTCCATCGGATCTTCGAGTACCTCGACCTGCCGCGGGAGATTCAGGATTCTCCGAACGCCCGGGCTCTGGAAACGGACTCCGTCCAGGGTGACCTCCGTCTTCGCGTTGTCCGGTTTCGCTACGACGGTCCTCCTCCCGAGGGGATCCACAGCGGCTCTGAAGGCGAAGCGTCGGCCGTCCAGACGCCGGATGGAGCCACCTCCGCGAACGGTCAGGCGCCGCGCCCGTGGGTTCTTGAGGACGTCGACCTCCAGATCGAGCCCGGCCAACTCGCCGCGTTGGTCGGTCCGAGCGGCGCGGGAAAGACCACCATCACCTATCTCATCCCGCGCTTTTACGATGTCGACGAGGGCGCCGTTGAGATCGACGGGCTGGACGTCCGGGAGATCAAGCTGGAGTCCCTGTCGGAGATCGTCGGCATGGTCACCCAGGAGACGTATCTGTTCCACACCACCATCCGGCAGAACCTCCTCTACGGGAAGCCGGATGCAACGCAGGAAGACCTCGAGGCTGCGGCGCGCGCCGCGTTCATCCATGAGCGGATCGCCGAGCTGCCGGAGGGATACGACACGGTGGTCGGTGAGCGCGGCTACCGAATGTCCGGCGGAGAGAAGCAGAGGCTCGCCATCGCGCGCGTGATCCTCAAGGATCCGCGGATCCTCATCCTGGACGAAGCCACGTCATCGCTGGACACCACGAGCGAGCGACTCGTGCAGCAGGCACTCCGCCCCCTGATGGAGGGCCGGACCACCCTGGCCATCGCCCATCGCCTCTCCACCATCCTGGCCGCCGATGTGATCTTCGTTCTGGACCGTGGTCGGCTGGTGGAGCGGGGGAACCACGAGGAGCTGCTCCGGCGAGGCGGGCTGTACGCCACCCTCTACGAGCAGCAGTTTCAGGGCGGGCGGGTGGAAGCCGAAACCGAGGACGGCCTCGTCCTGGCGAGCGGTGACGTCATTCAGGCACCGCAGCCGTAGAGCGGCGGCCGCCCACCGCGGCTATTCGCCCAGGTCCATGCTGTACCCGATGAGCTCCACGTCGGGAAACGACATGTCGAGCGCCGGATCGCGCTGAAATCCCATCGATTCGTAGAGCCGGTGCGCCGCCGTCATCCGGCTGGTCGTTCGGAGTCTGAACCGCCGTTTTCCCTTTGCTCGTGCCGCTTCCAGGCACGCCTCGACCAGCGCCCGTCCGACGCCGCCGCGCCTGGCCGTCGGATCGACGCCGAGCATGCGAAGCGCCGCCTCATCGGGTGGGAGCTCGCGGTCGTCGTCACCGATCGTTTGATCCATCTCGATCGTCGCGGATCCGAGAATCCGTCCATCCTCCACGGCAATGAGGACGACCGTCCGATCCACACGGCCAGCGATGTCCGCGATCTCATCGAGATACTCGATCCATCCTGAGCTGACGTTTGGTGGCACGAACTCGCGATACGCCGCCGCCGTCGTGCGGCCGGCTTCCGCGTATTCGTCGGGTTGGACCTCTCTGATCTCCATCAGCTCCAGCCTATCGACCGGATTGGTAAAGGGACTTGCCGATCTCTCCCGAGCCGGAGATGATGGCCCGAATGAGAGAGGCGACGCTCCATCGAATGCTGCTCGAAGCGTTTCGGTCCCTGGATCAGGAGATCGCGGCGGCCATTCGGGATCGTGGCATCTCGGATGTGCGGCCGAGTCAGGTCCAGACCATGCTGCTCATCGACCGCGCTGGCACGCGGCTCGGCGAGCTGGCGAACCGGGCGCAAACCACCAAGCAGCGAATGATGCAGGTGATCGACGAGCTGACGGCGCAGGGATTCGTTCGGCGCACCGATGACCCTTCGGACGGCCGAGCCAAGATCGTTCGCCTCACAGCGAAGGGGCTCCGCCAACGGGCCGAGGCGCGGCGAGCGCTCCTGGCCGTTGAGGCGCGGGCGAAGCGACGGCTCGGTGGTCGCCGCTACGAGGGGCTGAGGGGCTCGCTGGAGGAATTGACCTCCATGGAGGAATAGGTGGACCACATGGATGTGGAGCGCCTCATGGACGAGGGCGCCGAGCGGCTCGACGA
>DASVPT010000171.1:0-5856 GCA_036389535.1 Actinomycetota bacterium | reverse complement strand
TGGGGAGGAGCCGCCGATCAGAATGGCCCTGATCGTCCAACCGGCTCGGGTGTTGGAGTTGGAAAGAACGTTGTCACTACGCAACTTAGGGAAAACCCAGCTGGAGGGATTGGGTGTGGTCTACTGTGCCCGGAGTCCACTTTGGAATCAATGAGCTCATCTCAGCGGCTCGCTTATGGTCGGTGGTTCCGAGCCCACTATGACCCCGATGGTTGGTTCAACATAATCTGGGGCGTCCTTCGCTTTGCCAAAGACAAACACTTGGTGGAGAACAATAAGTGGTTCTCGATAGTTGACGCACATATTCTCTATGCCATTTCCCAGGGCAAAGCGCTGGAGCAAGGGATAATCGAGAGAACCAACGATCCAACCGCCTCACGATGGGAAACATTCTTCAACCAGAGCAGGTCAAGCAGAAGCCCATATTATCTTCGGCAACAGTGGGCGAAAAACGAACAGGCTGCGACAGACTACGGAATTGCCCTCGCGGGGATGCGGGGTTTTCAGCCGAACTTAAGCCTAGGGTTACTTAAGAGGGCGACGGATATCTATAGAAGTCGTATTGGTGATAAGCCAAACTTTGGAGAGAAGATAGCGGGCACTGTGGTCCGCGGCGCCATCGAAGGACTCTCGCCGCCCGGCCTGGGGGTCGTCTTCGGTCCGTGGGCCCAGACGGCTCAAAAATTTGTCGAGTCGGACTTTGATCCCCGGTACGATGAGGCGCTCACGTATGGTTGGTCACACGAGATTTACGGACTCGGGGGTGGCAGTTGATCGAACGAGGGGGCCGCTCCCCTAGAACTCACGTCGGGCGGTAGGCTCGCTCGCACATTAGTGATAACGCCTCCGCTCCCCACTGCAAGTGTGATATTGGACGTTCAAGGAGCCTTATCTGACCCGGAGACGGGACTGGATGCACCATTCAGTGGTCAGCTGACGGAGATGTATGAGCTGCCTGCGGCCCCCAAACTTGCGGCTGATGACAGTGAGTCACAGTAACCCCATGCCCTCAGCTGTCACGTTTGGACGTGGTCGGAGGGTCTCTCGGTCTGGCCGAAGGAGTTTCGTCACGATGGCATGCTCATCGGCTGCCTTCTTCGTCGCGCTCGCCGTCGCCTGCCAGGCGAATCCCGAAGTGACGGTTACCTCAGCGATTGCGCGTCCTCGGCAAATCCTCCGCGTTTACGTCGGTGATCTGACCGGGCTGGCCTGGGTTTCCCGGGATCGCATCGTGACTTCTTACTTCTCCGATGAGTCGTCTGCGCCTGCTCGTCTTTGGACGGTCGCGGTGGACGGTTCACACTTCAAACGGATCCACATTCCAGAGGCGGAGTTGTGTGGTGACCAAATAGGACCAACGAAAGTCGCGCCGAATGTGGTCGGGTTTCTATATCGCTGTAATGACGATCTTTATGTGTTCCGATATGACTTCGGGTCGAAGAAGGGGACGAGGCTTGTACATCGGCCAGTTCCGGATCTTGGTTTTGCTCGATTTACATGGAACACCTCGCTTCGGCGCGGCCTGATCGCTCAGGTGAGCTCCCCATGTGTAAGCATCGCGGGGTTGACCCCCACGGGTATTCAGCTTCTTCCGATTGCGATCTCCGAGGACGGCCGGAAATGGGATCTCGACCGAATGTTCAGGGGTGACAAACAGCACGTCTGCGGTCCTCTCGGGAATGCCACTTGGCCAACTCTTTCGTCGAGTGGGCGCTTCGTCGCTTTTTTCGCTACTTCGGCGCCATCGAGTCCCGACTCTGGCTTCAATCGGATCGATTGGCCCTGGAACCTCTACATCATGGATCCGAATACCCAAGAACCAAAGAAAGTGCTTGAACGCGTTTCTTACCCGGGAGACTTGAGGTGGTCGCCCGATGGACGTTGGCTAGCGTTCAGCGGCAAGGTAGCCGGTCGACTCGGCGCTTGGCTTTTCTCGCCTGAAGGCCAGCGTTTAGTTCTGTTTAGTCCTGTCGCACTCGAGTCCCTCGACTGGTCGCCAGATGGCAATCAAATCGCCGGTATTCCGCATCCCGAAGACACCGATGACTTCAAGCGCCACCTTCTCGATGTGTTTGATGTGTCGGCTGTCACTCGGAGTTCGTAGGCCGTGGCTAGAGCGCCCTAGTTGAGAGTTCGCCAAATCGACAAGGCTTGCGGCTCTTGTCTGGTCCTTAAGCGGGTGAACCTGACTGGTTTACCCAACCGTGGTACTCCTGATAAATGCGACCTCTTCGGTATTCCATCAACGTCACGTTGGACGGGTGCTGCGATCACCGTGAAGGGATCGCGGATGAGGACCTGCATCAGCACGCGGCGGAGAACATCTCGCAGGCCGATGCCCTCCTCTTCGGCCGGGTGACCTACGAAATGATGGAGTCAGCCTGGCGCCCTTCGCCGACGGGGGCGTGGCCTGACTGGATGGAACCTTGGATGGAGCCCTTCGCGCGGACCATCGATGCGGCCAAGAAGTACGTCGTGTCGAGCACCCTGGAGCGGGTCGATTGGAATGCGGAGCTCGTGCGGGGGGATCTCGGCACCGCGGTGCAGCAGCTTAAAGAGGAACCCGGCAACGGACTGTTCGTGGGAGGAGTGAAGCTCCCGCTGGCTTTGGCGGAGCTGGGGCTGATCGATGAGTACGAGATCGTGGTGCACCCCAGGCTTGCGGGCCATGGACCCACGTTGTTCGAGGGGCTATCGAATCGCATCGACTTGAAGCTCGTCAGCCGGCTGGAGTTCCGCTCGGGGGCGGTAGCCATGCGGTACGAGCCGAAAACCTAAGCGATCAGGGCGCTATCCAGTCACGGACGGCTGTTTGGCGATGACCGGTGGGGGTGGGGCCAACGCTCCGGTTCCCCCGGAGCCAGGACCGTTTGACGGAGTGGCGCTGTTCCCGCTCACCCGGTTTCTGTCCCCGCCGCCGTCGGTCGTGTCATGGTCACGACCTCCACCGCCGTTCCCAGGTCGGGGAGGAGGTCCGGGGCCTCCCGAATCCTGGTGCACGACGCTATAGACGATGAATCGAACGATGTCGTGATCGAAGGAGGATGACCGCGACTCCCCGCCGGGAATAGTCGTTGTCATGACGCCACTGATGGTGCTGCCCGCCGTGAGCTCTTGTTCTCCTTCGGCACACCATGAGACGGTCGCGAGGTCGGACGTCGTCGTATTCGTCATGGTCAGCGAGCCGGCGGAGACCTCAAAGGTCACGCCATCAACGGTCGCTAACTGATCGAACTCCTGTCCGCCAGAAGGGCACTGAATGGCGTCGTCTGCCACGGCCCGTTGCAGTCCAACAACTATGCCCAGCAAGACCAATCCAGCTACCAA
Organism: Actinomycetota bacterium; assembly: GCA_036389535.1. Lineage (GTDB taxonomy): Bacteria > Actinomycetota > UBA4738 > UBA4738 > UBA4738 > JALYGK01. The sequence goes on along the minus strand of DASVPT010000171.1, from coordinate 2,529 downwards.
TGACTCCTTGAGTGAAACCGTCGGTCGTTTCATAGAGCGCCCCGTTCGCGTTGTGGTCGTGAGAAATGGCGCTCTCTACTCTGCGCTGTAGCTTTCTCAAGTCAAGCATCCGAGGCAGGATTGGAGTTCCGGCGCGGGCCGGACCCAGTGCCCGGCGCGCTATTCCGTCGGTGGCGGAGGGGGGAGCACCGGCGCCGCAGGAGTGGGGGAGACGCCCGGCGATTCGTAATCGGACCGACGAGGGCGAGCCGCCGCCACCAACGATCCCAGGCCAAGGATCACCGCGGCCAGCCACAGGAGCCCTCCCAGGACCGGGATCAGCGACAGAAGCCGCAGGCCCAGCCACCCGACGAAGAAGGCAAGGAACCGCGAACGCGGCGGTTTGATGACCAACCGTCCGGCGCCATGCACGCCCAGGACGTAGCCGACCGTGTACAGCAGAGGAAGCGCCAGCAACATGAACAGCCCAAGCGGAATCGCCACGATGACGATCAGACAGAACACTGCCGCGATCGGAACAAGGAAGAACAGCGCTGCGCCGTAGCCGATCGAAGCTCCGGTTCGCCTTCGAAACGCTTCGGCGATGGGTTCATCCAACCCTGGGATCAGCGCCAGGATGAGGATTCCCAGAATGAGTGTCGAGAGCGAATACGCGACCCAGATGGCTATCTTGCTCGCGATCCCCAGGCGCTTGAGGTTGAACTTCGTGTCCACCCGCCGCTGACGGCCGCCGATGACCGCGCCGGGCTCGACCTGGGGAGTCGTCTGCGTCACGAGGTCACCGCCGATGCGGGCTCCGGAGCGAACCACGACGTCTCCGTTGAACACGACGACGTCCTTGCCCACCGTGCCCGAGATGTCAACGCGGCCGTTGAAGACGACAACGGCTTCCGCCACGGTGCCCTGAATCGTGGCCGGGCCGTTGAAGATCACCGCTGAGTTCACCGACTGGCCCTCTGGAACGATCAACTGCCCATTCAGCACGATTTGATCGTTCGTGCTGAGGCGGTTGCTTCGGTCTTGAGCGCCCGCGGAACTGGCGAGCAACGGGACGAACACCGCCGCCATCGCCACGGACACGACCGCGGCTCTGAGGGTCCTCTTCCCGATCCTGTTCATGCCGCTCCTCCGCCTTCCGGCCTCGGCCACAGACCTGACTCTATTCGGTCGGCCGATGAACCCCAAACTCGACGTGCCAGACTCGGTGCATGCCGGAGATCGGAAGATGACGGACTCGATCTCAACGCCGCGATTCGACTTAGTTGCCGCGACCGAAGCTCTCTTGGAGGCCGAGCTCGTCGATCGGAGCCGCTTGCCGGCGTTGCTCGATGCCGAAGTGCCGCCGGGATGGCCCCCACCGCTCAACGACGACGAGTCGTTCCGGTGGCTGCTCCGCGAGCTGCGTGGAGACGCGACTTGCGAGGAGTGGGGCGGGCGCTACGTCCTGCTCCGACGGGAACCGGATCAGCCGATCACGGTGGGATTCGCCGGGTTCAAGGGTCCGCCCCGCGATGGCGTCGTGGAGGTCGGTTACTCCATCATGGAGCCCTTTCAGCGTCGCGGCTATGCCGCCGAGGTGGTCGAGGGCATGACCACGTGGGTCGGCGCGATCCGCTTCGCCGTCCAGCGGATGTAGAACACGACGGAAAGGTGCGAGAAACGAACGCCATTCCCGGCTGCTGCCAGCTGCGAGCGCTTAGAGCAGCCGGCGGGGGGAAATAGGACAGGATCGTAGCCATGGGCTTGTTTAGGGATCTGGCCGGAGTAGCCGTCGTTGCCGTCGCTGCAACGCGAGTCAAGCGTTTGTTGGATTCGAGGCGGGAGCGGAAGAAGCAGGCCGACGGCCCGGTGACGAACGGGGGCGGTGCCTCGGGCGACTCGGGCACCCCACAGTCACAGACTTCAGAGGAGATACCCACACAACGGACTGGGGCGGAAGGGGCAGACTCGCCCCTCGAGCTACCGGCGCGGGATTGGAAAGCGACAGCGAAGCGAACCCTGAAGGAGATCAAGGACGACCGCATCACATTCGCTGCGGCGGCCATGTCCTACTACTTCTTCCTGGCGATCTTTCCGGCGCTTATCGCGGTGGTCGGAATCCTCGGTTTGGCGGAAATCGACGCCGGGGGGCTGATCCGCTCGTTGAGGGAAACCCTTCCCGGCGGCGCTGGGGCCGCCCTGACGAGCGCGGTCGCAAACGCCAATAAGACATCAGAAGCGGCGTCGTTGGCCGCCACCGTCGGCGGTATCGCGGTTGCGCTCTGGAGCGCGTCGTCGGGATTGGTGGCACTCCAGACCGGATTAAACGTCGCCTACGACGTCGAACACGACCGCAAGTTCGTGAAAAAGCGCGCCATTGCGCTACTGCTCCTCGTCGCGATGTTGCTGCTGGGCGGCGTTCCGTCGCCGTTCTTCACATTTGGCGATGCGGTGTTCTTCACGATTCTGGGATGGATCCTCACCGTGATGGCCGTGATCGTTCTGTTTTCGATCTTCTACTACCTCGCGCCGAATCGAGAGTCACCGACG
>DASVPT010000170.1:0-5325 GCA_036389535.1 Actinomycetota bacterium | reverse complement strand
CGGCCTCTTCCAGGATCCGGCGCATCGGTTCGGGTCCGTGCGTGTGGATGGGTCCCGCGGGCGTTCCAAAAACCGCGACATCGTCGACGTATTCGATTCGGCCGATGTGAAACAGGTCGTGACAGGGGGCGCCGTCCATCGGCGTGAGGATCTTTGCCCCGGCGTCGCGAAGCAGTTCCCCGAGCGCGCCGTACAGGAGAATGAGCGTGGCGGGATGCCCCGTGGCCAGGAGCACGCGTTCGCCTCGGTTGGCCGCATCGGCGAGGCGGACCCCCGCCGCCTTGAGCGCAGCGAGAACGAGGTTCGGCTCGATCGAGACGCCGCCTCGGAGCGAGGGATCGGCGTCGAAGCCGGTTTCGTTGGCGACGAGGCCGAGGATCTCCGCCGCCGTGAACCCGGTGAGGCCGGACAATCCGAACAGCTCCTCTGGATCGGCATCGACGAGCCGGCCGATCCTCCACAGAACGTTTTCACGATCGTGCGACGCGACCGGACCGGCGATCGCCGCCCGCACCAGCGCGTCCGCGAGCTCTTGGTCCGAATACTCGCGCGGTTCCCAGTGTTCCGGGTCGCGCTCCTTCCTGTAAGGTCCGTTGCTCATGACCCGTGGGATATTAGGGACCTCGCAGGAGGTCGAACCGATTGCCTGAGTTCGCGCTCAAGGATCAGGTCGCGATCGTCACCGGCGGGAGCAAGGGAATCGGGAAGGCGATCGCGCTCACATTCGCCGAGGCTGGGGCTTCCGTCGCCCTGGCGGCTCGCGGCGAAGAGGATCTCCGTCAGACGGCGAAAGAGATCGAAGCGATCGGTGGGCACGCCATTCCGGTGGTCACCGACGTTGCCGACGCGGGCCAGGTGGAGAACCTCGTGAGCCAGACCGTCGAAGCGTTCGGAACGGTCGACATCCTGGTCAACAACGCCGGTGCAGCGCCGTTCCTCTCGACCCTCGACCAGATGCGCCTCGACGGGTTCGAGAAGTATTTCAAGGTCGATTTCATGAGCGCGGTCTATGCGACCAGGGCGGTCGCGTCGATCCTCCTCCAGAAGGGATCCGGTTCGGTCCTGAACGTCGCGTCGGTCGCGGGTTTCATCGCCAGTCCGGGACTCACGTACTACGCCGGCGCCAAGGCCGCCATGATCAACCTGACGAAGACGGTCTCCCGCGAATGGGCCGCTTCGGGGGTCCGCGTGAACGCCGTGGCACCCGGATGGATCGAGACGGAGATGAACGAGCGGGCGCGTCAAGAGGTGCCGGAGTTCGTTCGGAGCACCACCTCGGCGATTCCCATGGGGAGGTGGGGACGGGCCGAAGAGGTCGCGGCCGCCGCGCTGTTCCTCTGTTCGCCCGCCGCGTCGTTCATCACCGGTGCGGTGCTGGTGATCGACGGTGGACAGACCGTTTCGAACCTGGTGGGAGGCTGACGGTATGCAACTTCGTGGCGCGGTCGTCGTGGTGACCGGGGCATCGTCCGGGATCGGTTGGGAGACCGCGCTCGGCTTCGCCAAGAACGGCGCGACCGTGGTTGGCGCGGCCCGGCGAAAGGACCGGCTCGACGAGCTCGTCGCGATCATCGAACAGCGAGGCGGCAAGGCCCTGGCGGTTCAGTGCGATGTATCCGAACTCGAACAGGTCGAGGACCTGCGGCGAACGGTCGAGGAGGCGTTCGGTCGTTGCGATGTTCTGATCAACAATGCCGGGGTGGCCGGTGGCGGCCCCTTCGCCGAGCTCCCGATCGAGCGGGTCGAGAAGGTCGTGCGGATCAACTATCTCGGCGTCCTGTACTGCACGAAGGCGTTCCTTCCCATGATGCTTGACGCCGGCCGGGGGCACGTCGTCAACGTCGCTTCGCTGGCGGGCCGGTACGCCGTTCCGGGGTCGTCGGTGTACAGCTCGACGAAGCACGCCTTGGTGGCGTTCTCGGAGGCGCTGTATTACGAACTTTCGCCCAGGGGCGTGCTGGTGACGACGGTGAATCCGAGCTTCGTCCGGACCGAGGGGTTCTCTGTCGGCGAGCTCGACAAGCTGCCGAAGGCGACGGTCTTGGAGGCCGTGGATGTGGCGAAGGCGATTCTCGACGTGGTGAGAAAAGGCAAGGCGCCGGAGGTCTCGGTGCCGCGGTGGATGGCCTCGATGCAGTCAGTGAGGATCCTCGCGCCGCCGCTCTATCGGGCGGCGCTCAGGCGCATGTCGCGCGCGGGGTGAGCACCCGGCAGATCCGCGACTCGTAAGCGGGGATTTCTTCCGCAGGGGACTCGTTCTTTAGCTCCAACGTGACTTTTTTCATTGCGGCACAGTCCGATTTCGTCCAGCATCGAACGCATGTTCGATACCGAGATTGAGACCCCTCGCTTCCCTTCGTCCGAGATCGAGGAGCTCGATGCTTCAGGAGACTCCCTCGACCGGCTCGATGGAGCGGTAACAACGATGTCCTCCACCTTCGCCAATGCGCTTACTGCCGTTGCAGAGTTCGACCGAGAACAGCGGTGGCGAGCAGACGGCGCGACCTCGATGACGGCGTGGCTCGCAGCGCGATATCGGATGACCTGGGGAACCTCCCGGGAATGGGTTCGCGTGGCGCGGGCTTTGGGGTCTCTTCCGGCAATCGCTCGCGTTTTCGCCCGTGGTGAGCTGTCCTGGGATCAGCTTCGAGCATTGACCAAGTTCGCGTCGCCTGAATCGGACGCCGAATTGGCTCGTCATGCTCCGACAACCTCGGCGGGTGCGTTGGAACGGGAGGCTGCGCGCCACCAGAAGGTCAGTGAGCGCGACGTGGAGGACGCACGCCGACTCCGGCGACTCTCGGTGTGGTCGGATCAGGAGAGGCCGCTCACGCATCTGGAGGCGACCTTGGCCTCCGACCAAGGCGAGGTGCTGAAGGAAACGTTGCAGCGCCACGCCGAACACATCGTCGTCGCTGATGACCCTCTGGACCCGCAAGAAGCCCGACTCGCCGACGCACTGGTCGAGCTGGTGTGCTCAAGAAAGGAAGGCCTGCCATCTCCGGCGACCGTCGTGGTCCATGCCGAAGCCGACGTATTGACCGGTGAAGAAGGGAAGACCGGACCGTGGCTGGCCGAAACGGAGGGCGGATCTCGCCTGGCTTCCGAGACCATCCGACGCCTTGCGTGCGATGGACGGATCGAATGGGTGTTGGAACGCCACGGCCGACCGGTCGGAATCGGCAGACGAGGGCGCGTCGTGCCGGGCTATCTTGCGCGAGTGCTCAGGCACCGCGACATGACCTGTCGTTTTCCCGGTTGCGGCCGAACCAGGTGGCTGTACGCACACCACATCGTCCATTGGGCGAGGGGCGGCAGCACCGATCTGGATAATCTCGTTCTGCTCTGTTTCGCACATCACGCGTTGATCCATGAAGGTGGGTGGCGGATCAGCGGCCATCCGTCGAGCGAATTACGCTTCCACGATCCACGAGGGCGGCCGGTTCACGCCCGCGCTCCTTGACGTCATCGCGGGTTCCAAAATCAACGAAAGGGGCCTTCAGATATCGGCGCTAACTCTTGGCCCCGAGCCCGTGCAGCGGGAACACCGTCTGCTTCACCCGCTCGACCACCTCACGAACAGCGTCCGACGTCCGGCCGGGGGTGGACGGCGCCGCCTCCGAGAGCGTGTGCGGCACTTCGTGCCCCGCCTCTCGTTCGGCCTCCTCGATCCATGATTCTGGGAGCTCGTCGGGGAGCTCATGCTCGGCCATTTGGGCGAAGTAGATGGTCCACGCTCTCGGGACCACGCGGACCCATTGGTAGCCGCCTCCGCCCGTCGCGAGCCATCGTCCCCCGGCCGCGTCGTGCGCGAGGTCGTGGAGCGTCTCGGCCGCCTCGAAGTACGCCTTTGTGGTCAGCCCGACCATGGCGAGCGGGTCGCTGTAATGCGTGTCGCAACCGAGTTGGGTGACCAGCACTTCGGGCTTCCAGTTCGAAACGAGCGGCGGCACGATCTCCCTGAAGGCGGTGAGCCACTCCTCATCGAGCGTGTAGGGCGGGAGCGGGATGTTCACCTTCGTGCCGCGCGCGTCGCCAGACCCGACCTCCTCGATGAATCCCGTGCCCGGAAACAGCGTGCGCCCATCCTGGTGAATGGAGATCGTCAGCACGCGGGGCTCGTCGTAGAAGATCGCCTGCGGACCGTCGCCGTGGTGGACATCGACATCCACGTACGCGATACGACTGACGCCCTGTTCGAGCAGCCACTTGATCGCGATGGCGGGATCGTCGTAGACGCAGAAGCCGCTGGCTCGGTTCGGCATCGCGTGGTGGAGTCCGCCCGCCGGGTTGAAAGCGTGCTCCGCACGTCCGGAGTGAACCGCCTCGGCCGCGCTCAGCGAGGCGCCGGCCACCCGCGCTGACGCTTGGTGCATGTTCGGAAAGATCGGGTTGTCGCCGGGTCCGAACCCGTACCTCCACCAGTCGCCCGGCTCGCTGGCGCCGGCGCGCTTCACCGCGTCGATGTACTCGCCCGTGTGGACGAGACGAAGCTCTTCCTCGGTCGCATCTCGGGCGGATGCCTCAGCGGTTCTTTGGCCATCGACGATGCCGTAGGCCTTGATGAGCTCCCGCGTCAACAGGACTCGTTGAGGCCGAAGCGGGTGCTGTGGGCCGTGGTCGTACCAGGGGACGTCATCGCCGTACCAAACGAGCTGGACCCGATCGCTCATACGTGTTCCTCGACCGTGCCTTCTGAGGCGACGAAAGCCGGATACGCCAGCGCCGCGGCGGCGTACAGGACTCCCGGCGTCGCCGCCGCGACCCCGGTGTCGTTCACGAAGAATGCCACGATGCTCGAAAGCGAGAGGACCAAGATGGCGTCCGCCCACCGCTCCCCCGCCAGCGCCAGACCGCGATCGAACGGTTTGGGCCGCTTCCTCACAAGCCACACGGTCACGAACAGAAGGAGCATGGCGAGGTATGCCGCCGGGACCGCGTTGAGCTGGCCGAACCCGATCCCCAGACGGTGCCAGACCGCGGATGTGACGCCGGGCAGCCCTTCTGCCTGCTCGACGAACCGGCCGGCGTGCGTCGGAACGTCGGCCAGATAGCGATTCGCCAGAAGCACGGCGGCGAGCCCCAGCGCGACCACCCCACCCACGAAGGCAACTTCCCGAACGCCGACGCGCCGCCTCGTCCGAACCACCCACCACAGACCGGCGGCGATGAACAGCGTGATGGCGGCGCCGACGTTCGCGCCGAGCGCGGGAAAGCCGACGAAAAGTCCGATGCCGATCAGAAGCAGGAAGCCCACGAATGCCTCGAGACCCGCCGCGATGAACAACGCTGCCGCCAGTGCCACGGCGATGAAACCGTTCGGCA
>DASVPT010000169.1:0-3312 GCA_036389535.1 Actinomycetota bacterium | reverse complement strand
GGTGATCGCTTCGAATGCCGAGCACGCGTCCGGAGCCGACGGCGTGGCGCTGGAGGGAGTGCCGGATCACCGATCGGCACGCATCCAGTGATGTGGTCGCGTCTGCCCACGAGGGAAGCCAGCGCTCGAGCTCCGCGCGGTTCTTCTCCGCCACCTCGAAGAGCTCTTCGGCGTCCTCTTCTTCGAGCAGCCGCAGCTCGAGGTTCTCATCGACAGCGATCGAATGCGCCATTCGGCCTAGAACGATCCGCTCAGTCCCGTAAGGATTATTGACTCCCGACTGAGGGTTCCCGTATCGTCCGCGAACGGATGATCTTTAGAACGGCCCTCCGACGACCGGCTTCCCTCTCGTTCATCGCTCTTTTCGCGGTGATCGGGATGCTCGCTCTCCAGAGCGCTGCCGTGGCGCATGATCACGTGCCACCCGAAACAGAGCTTCTGGCGAACGGCGCTACGCTTCAGCAGGGCGAGCTTTCGTCGTATTGCTGGATCGCGGCGGGCGCCACGCCGGGAACCGGGGTCGGCACTTGCGCTGACGGCGTTTTTAGCTTCCCCAGCGCCCGCGTGGTCGCACCGGGGACCCACGTCACGCTTCGAATTTTGAAGGCTCAAAAGCCGCGCCAGCTCACCATATCGGCCTGGAGCAAGCTGAATCGCCACGGTGTCCCGGTCTGGAAGACAGGGACAGATGTGCGTTACAAACGCCATCCGGTTCACTTGGCCAGCGGTCGCGCTTGGGATTTCACTTTCGTGCTCGCGGATAACCCGAGGCACTACTACCTCGAGGTTTTCGGGGTATGGCGGGATGTGGATGCAGGAGGCGGCGACCAGGACGCGTCCTGGATGTTCCACCTTCGCACCTCGGCCTAGCTCCCAGCTGTTCGAGGCCGCGGGATTAGCCGCCGCCGATCGGCCGGTGTTCGAAGGGCGTCGAAAGCACCACCGTCGTTCTGGTGTGGACCTCCGCCTTCTCCCTCAGTCGCCGAAGAAAGTCCTCGAGATCGGGCGTGGTTCGCGTTCGAACCTTCAAGACGTAGTTCTCGTCTCCAGCCACCGAATGGCAGTCCTCGACTTCGGGAAACTCCCTGACCCGGTCGGGCAGATCGTCTGGTTGCTTGGGGTCCAGCGGCATGACGGATACCAGCGCCGTAACGAACAGGCCAAGCGCCTCGGCATTCACTTCAGCGCGATAGGCGCGGATGACTCCGAGCTTCTCCATCTTGCGGATTCGATCGTGGACGCTGGACGCGGCGAGCCCGACCTTTTGACCGATCTCGGCATACGTGGCTCGAGCATCGGCCTGGAGACATCGAAGGATGGCTATATCCCGATCGTTCACGCCTGAATCTTACGCCGAAGGACCCCAATTCCGAATATCCTTCGGAAACCGCTCTTGTCTGCCGGATGGGAGCCCGATTATCCTAGAATCAACCTCAATTCTTCCGGCCGGAGGGCGGGCATGCAGACCGAGTCTGAACGAGCATTTGAACCTTTTGCCGCGGAGCGGCCGGGCCGAGCGGTCGACCGACCGGGACACCGCGAAGTGCGCGCCCACGCGCACCGCCAGCCGTTTTCGTATCCAGTAGCCCGCGACTTCGCCGAGCCGGAGTGGCGCCGGCTTCCCGCGTATCGCGACGTGACGACCGAGCAGTGGGAGAGCGCCCAATGGCAGCGCGCGCATACCGTGAAGAACCTCGGCGAGCTCAAGGAGGCGCTTGGCGCGTTCTTGACCGACGAGCTCGCCGCGGATATCCAACGCGACATGTACGAGCGGGCCACCATGTCGATGCTCATCCCTCCGCAGATGATCAACACCATGAACGAGCGGAACCTGTACGCCGATCCAGTTCGGCGCTACATGGCGCCGGCGTTCTCCGATCGGCAGCTCGAGTGGCCGAGCCATCCGTATGCCAGCCGTGACAGTCTCCACGAGGCCGACATGTGGGCGGTGGAGGGCCTGACGCATCGGTATCCGACCAAGGTCTTGGCCGAGATCCTTCCGACGTGTCCGCAGTACTGCGGACATTGCACCCGGATGGATCTGGTTGGAACCAGCACCCCGACCATCGCGAAGTACAAGTTCGAGATGAAGCCGGGGGACCGGTTGGACAAGATGCTCGAGTACCTTCGGCAGACTCCCTCTGTTCGCGACGTGGTGGTCTCAGGAGGCGACGTCGCCAACATGCCGATGCGCCGGCTGGAGGAGTTCGTCTCGGGACTCATGGACATTCCGAACATCCGCGACATCAGGTTGGCCACCAAGGCGCTGATGGGCTTGCCCCAGCACTTTCTGCAGAAGGAAGTGCTGGAGGGGATGGAGCGACTGGGAGCGAAGGCTCGCGAGCGGGGAGTCAGCATCGCCGTTCACACGCACGTGAACCACGCGAACCAGCTCACTCCGCTCGTCGCGAAAGCGGCGGCGTACTTCTTCGACTTCGGTTTCCGAGACGTTCGCAACCAGGGTGTTCTGTTGCGGGGCGTGAACACGACGCCGAATGAGCTCTTGGAGCTGTGCTTCACGCTCCTCGATCAGTGCCGGATCATGCCGTACTACTTCTACATGTGCGACATGATTCCCAACGCCGAACATTGGCGGCTGGCGGTGTGGGAGGCGCAGGAGCTGCAGCACGCGATGATGGGTTACCTCCCGGGGTTTGCAACGCCACGGATCGTGTGCGACGTGCCGTTCGTGGGGAAGCGGTGGGTCCACCAGGTCGACGAGTACGACCGCGAGCACGGGATCTCGTATTGGACGAAGAACTACCGGACCGGGATCGAAGACGACGAGGAAGAGTTCAACCGTCGATACCCGTATTACGACCCCATCTACACGCTGCCGGAATCGGGACAGCAGTGGTGGCGCGAGCACACGGAGGGACTCGTCTCGGCGCGATGAGAAGCGCCGAATTCGAGATCGATACGAGCGGGCGGCTGGTCACCGACATCACCGGCGAGGTCCGCGACTTCGCAACCGGTGAGGGCAAGGACGGCTTGCTGCACGTCTTTCTTCCTCATGCCACGGCGGGGTTGGCGTTGATGGAAACGGGTTCGGGTTCCGACGAGGACCTGGTGGAGGCGGTGGAGCGCCTGCTGCCGCGCGACGATCGGTACCGCCATCGGCACGGATCGACTGGCCACGGAGCGGATCACCTCTTGCCAGCGTTCATGAGCCCTTCGCTGGTGCTGACAGTCAAGGACGGGCAGCTCGAGCTGGGAACGTGGCAGAGCGTGGTGGTGGTGGACCCCAACCGCGAGAACAACCGCCGCACCGTTCTCCTCACGTTCCTGAGCGGCTGAGGAGGCTTCCTCGGG
>DASVPT010000168.1:0-4649 GCA_036389535.1 Actinomycetota bacterium | reverse complement strand
TTCGTCATATGAGGCTCCTCTTTCAGGTCTCTAACTGATTTCTACGACATCCTGCAGGTGCACGGCTGATCCCCGCACCTGGGACAGCCGTTGTCGTAGCGGGCCGCGGCCTCTTCCAGATCGATCTCGAGCAAGTTCGCCACGGACGCCAGCCAGGCCAGCACGTCTCCGGCCTCGTGAGCTCGCTCGGCGGGGCTTCCCTCCCGGAGGGCCTTCGCCAGCTCGCCGACCTCTTCGACCATCCACCGAAACGTCCCGTCCAGCCCCCTGGCGGCGTCTCGCTCCAGGAAGGTTCGACGGATGGCGTCTTGGAACTCGGCCAGCTCCATGGCGGCTGAGTCTAGCCCCGGTTCAGAAAACCACCCTCGTTTGCCGATACCTCTTATGGAGTACCTGTCCGGGTGCCCCCCAACAGCTCCGCCGACGCATCGCTCGGGGGAGAACGTCGCCCGCGGAAGGAGAGCTTTCTATGCGTTCGGCCAAACGACTGGTTCTGGTGTGTGTATCTGCGCTCTCGATGCTCGCCCTCATGATTGGCTCGGCGTCCGCCCATACCATCGTCAACCCTCACGGCAAGGAGCACGGTCACGGCTGTGGCCTCGGAATCGCCGGTCAGACCTCGCCTCGGCACAGGACCTCGCCGGTCCACGCGAAGCACCAGAAGGGCCAGCACGGGCCGCCGCTCAAGTCTTACGCCGACTATCCATGCCCCGCGGCGCCGGTCGTGACGCCATCGGAGGTGGCCCCGGAGGTCTCGCCGTCTGCTGAGGTGCCAGAGGAATCGCCGTCGCCCGAGGTCTCACCGACTGCCTCGGAATCGCCGTCGCCAGAGCCGTCTGAGTCCCCTTCGGAATCACCCTCGGTGATCACGCTCGCGCCTGCCGCGGCTCGCTCAGGTCCTCCCGGATCGAGCACCGCCGGGGTCGCGCTCGGCGCCCTCATCTTCTTGGGGATCCCGTTCCTGGCCTTCGGCTTCGCCAGGCGAAACCTTCGGAGAAGGCTGCAGGAGCGGTAAGACCGAACGAACTAGCGACCGACGGGCACGTGCGCCTTCGAGGCGCCCTTCGCCGCGTCGCGCTGGAACGTCGTCTTGGAGGACCACCGCCGACCTTTGGAGGTCCCTCGCTGCTCGCGGCGGAAGACCCAGACCGGGGGAAGGTACCGAAGCCCTGCCTGCAACACCAGAAGCAGCGTCTCGGGCAGTCGCAAGGCGAACGGGAACCACCACAGGGCGATCATCGAGGTTCCGGAGAACGTCAGGAACGGGTCGGTCAGCCGATATCGAGGCAGAACCGCCACCAGCGCCAGCGCGCCCAGGATGTACCAGTACATGTACCACGGCGTGAGCAGCAAGTACGCGGCCAGGACGACCACGACGCTCTTCCATAACGTGGCGTCATCGCGTGGTTGGCGAAGGGCCCACAGGCCGACGGCCACCAGCACCGGCGCGATCAGGATTCGAAGCGCAACGCTTGCGACCGGCGCGGCGGGATGGACGCCGACCAATCGGAGGATGGTCACCAGGACCGCCTGAATCGCTCCAACGACGGAGTGGTTCGTGTAGCCCGCCGCCTGGATCAAGCCGTGGAACGTCGCGGTGCCCACCCAATAGGGCACGTAGGCCAACGCCGACAGCCCGAGTGCGCCCGCCGCATGCCCGGCCGCCGTCCGCCAATTGCGTTCTCTTCCCACCAGGACGAGGTGAAGAGCTAACGCGGCGACCGCGTACACCTTGGTCAGTGCGGCAAGGGTGAGGACGAGGGTCGCCAGCCACATCCACCCTCGCCTCCGGGCAACCACAGCACCGACGAAAGCCGCGGCCAGGACGACGTCGGCGGCGCCGGCGAGCGGCACGCTCACCAGCACCAACGGATTCCACGCGAACGCCAGGAGCCCGAACCCCGCCGTGCTCTCCCAATCGGACCCGCCGTCGAACTCGTGGCCTCCATTGCCGTCGCCGTCACGCCTGATCGCCGCGGCTCCCAACTTCGCGGCGCGAACGATGAACGCCATCACCGCGAGGTCCAGGGCAAGGATGACGAGCTTCAGCTGAACGAAGGCGGACACCAGGCTGTCGCCGGCCGTCTTCGCCACACCAGCGGTGACGAGCATCCAGAGCGGGCCGTAGACGCTGGTCTGGTCGTGCCATCTCGTCCAGGCGAACCATGGATCCGCGTAGAAGTGACTCGGGAGCACCACGTACGGATTCGCCCCGTGAACCGCCTGCATTCGGCCGTAGAAGAGGTACTGGTAAAAGTCCTGCGACATGGCCGGGGGAGCGAACAGCACGATCAGGTGAAGGATGACCGCGCCGCCGATCAGCCACTTCAGAGGAACGCGAAGGCCTCGGCGCCACGCCACCAGGGCGATCGCCCACGGGACGAACAGGGGCAGCGTCTCGGCGGCGAACTGGTACGCCGTTCGATTGAAGCCCACCTTGTAGTAGAGCTGGCCGCTCAGGGCCGGCGCGATCAGGAAGTACGAGCCCAGGGCCGCCGAACCGAAGAACAGAACGAGGAGGGCTTTCCTGAGCGTTCGGTCATCTGTCTGGCCGTCTCGCTGACCGTTTGATTGGCGTAGCTGAACCGTCATCAGGGTCACTCTAGAAGTCGAGGCGGCCCGGGCTTCAGCCCGGTCCTAGGACATGAACTCTACGATCAGGCGTTCTTCAACGGGGACGGGCAGCGGGATCTCGTCCCGCTCCGGCAGGCGAATCAGGCGGCCGCGGACGGCGTCCTTTTCGCGCTCCAGGTAGGCGGGCGGATCGGGCGTCACCTCCATGGCCTCTCGGACGGCGATGAAGTTCCTGGACTGCGGGGTGGCCTCGACCACCTGACCGGGGCGCACGGTCGCGCTCGGCACGTTGATCCGCTTCCCGTCGATCGTGAAATGGCCGTGCGACACCAGTTGGCGGGCCTGGTGAACGGTCTGGGCAAAGCCCAAGCGGAGGACGACGGAGTCGAGGCGAGTCTCCAGCAGTCGAAGGAGCTCCTCGCCGGTCACGGTCTTCTTCCGGGTCGCCTCGTGGAAATAGCGCCGGAACTGCCGCTCCCCGACGTGGTAGATGGCCCGCAGCTTCTGCTTCTCCAGGAGCCGCATGTGGTATTCGGTGAGCCGTTTGCGCGCTCGCCCGTGCTGCCCACCGGGGTAGGGCCGCTTGTTGGTGGGGCAGTTGGGGCGGCCGCAAACGGCCGCGCCCACGCGGCGACACATCCGGTGCTTGGGTCCCAGTTTTTGCATCGAGCCGCGATTATCGCAGGCCAGCGGGCAGATGGCCGGTTGACAGTCCCTCGCCCTGGGCCTTCACGAATGCATTGAAGCGGTCGTGGATATCTTTTCGACATGACCAGGGCAGTTGTCACCGGCGGGGCCGGGTTCCTCGGGTCTCATCTCTGCCGAAGGCTGGTGGCCGAGGGATGGTATGTGATCTGCCTGGATTCGCTGCTCACGGGCTCGGAAACGAACATCGCGGACCTCCTCGAGAACCACCGGTTCACGTTCGAACGAACCGACATCATCAAGGGAATCGAGGTTTCCGGCGAGGTGGATTGGGTCTTTCACCTCGCCTCGCCGGCCTCTCCTCGCGACTACGCTGAGCACCCGATACACACCATGAAGGTCGGCGCCCTCGGGACGCTGAATTGCCTCGGGCTGGCCAAGGCTCGGCGGGCTGGATTCATGCTGACGTCCACCTCTGAGGTCTACGGCGACCCCGACATCCATCCGCAGCCCGAGATTTACTGGGGGAACGTGAACCCCATCGGCCCGCGCGGCGTCTACGACGAGGCCAAGCGGTTCGCCGAAGCGCTGACCATGTCCTACCGGCGGGAGCACGGCATCTCGATTCGCATCGCCCGGATCTTCAACACGTACGGCCCGGGGATGCGACGGGGCGACGGGCGCGCCGTCCCCACGTTCATCGAGCAAGCGCTGGCAGGTGAACCTCTCACCGTCCACGGAGACGGGCGGCAGACGCGGTCGCTGTGTTACGTCGACGACCTGATCGAAGGGTTCTGGCGGTTGCTCCGGTCGGTGGTTCAAGAACCCGTGAACCTCGGGAGCGACCAGGAGATCTCCATCGGCCAGCTCGCGGAGGCGGTGATCGAAACCGCCGGCTCCACGTCCGAGATCGTCTTCACGGAGCGGCCGGTGGACGACCCCGAGATCAGGCGGCCCGACCTGACCCGAGCTCGAGAATGGCTCGGCTGGGAACCACAGGTCTCGCTGTCGGATGGCTTGAAGCGCACGGTGGAGTGGGCGCGGGAGACCTGGGCGCTGGGTTAGCGCGGGCGAGCACTAGAGCTTGATGACCGGCTTCGATAGGAAGTCAGTGAACTCGCTCCATATGCGCTTCAGGAACGGAGGCTGGAAGTGCACCTCGAGCTCCAGCCGTGCGCCGGGCGTTCCTTCCCATACCGCGGTGTCTCCGCTGACTTTCATGGGCACGTTCGTGTGAGTGACGCCCATCCCGTCCGGCGCCTGAACGCGAATTCGGACCTTCGTCGGTCTGATGGTCGGTTGGTTCCGAAAGGTGAGCCGATAGACACCGCCCGCGCTGCTTCCCTTCCAGGCGTTGGGGTTCGCCAAGCCGAAGTTCAGGTTCGCGGTTTCGCGCGATGGAATCTTCACGTAGTCCTGGTAGAAGCGGA
>DASVPT010000167.1:0-18281 GCA_036389535.1 Actinomycetota bacterium | reverse complement strand
CGTTCCGATTCGCTCGAACCTCAGCCGAAGCGGCAGGAGATCGGTTCCCGGACCCACGTAGAGGATCGCGGTCGAGGTCCGAACGAGGGGCCGGATGGATTCCCTCGGATCCTCCCCTGGATCGTGGAAGGCCAGTTGTATCGGCCGGTCGGCGACGCCACCGGATCGATTCACCACATCGACCGCGAGCCTCATCCCGTCCACGTAGGAGTTCGAAGCCGGCTCCGCGGATTTGGGCGTGAGATCGGCGACGACGTCCAGGACGATCGGTTGGACGGTAGGCGATGCCCGCGTGGGACTCGGCGAAACGGGGCTCGCCCGTTGCTCGCGCGGACCAGTGCACGCCGCCCCGAGCACGACGGCGAGCAATGCCACCGCGACGCGCCGCATTCGAAACAGGTTCAGCCGCGTTCGGGTTCGGGCCGGAGGTGAGGAAAGAGGATGACGTCCCGGATCGACGGTGCGTCGGCAAGGATCATCGTCAATCGATCCACGCCGAGGCCCATCCCGCCGGCGGGCGGCATGCCGTGCTCCAGCGCGACGATGAAATCCTCGTCCAGCGGGTGTGCCTCTTCGTCGCCCGCTTTCCTCTCCCGTTGTTGTCCCTCGAATCGGTCGCGCTGCTCCAGAGGGTCGGTGAGCTCCGAGTAGGCCGGCCCGATCTCGAATCCACCGATCACCAGGTCGAAGTGCTCGGTGAAACCGGGACTCGACCGATGCGGCCGGGCCAGCGGTGAAACCTCGCGCGGGAAGTCCTTGACGAACGTCGGTTGGACGATTCGCTCCTCGACGACTTTTTCGTAGATCTCGAGCAGGATTTTCCCGGGCCCCCATTTGGGGTCGACCGCCACGCGGGCTCTCTCGGCGACCGACGGAAGGTCCGCGCGGTCAAGCGATACCTCTTCGCCGATCGCCTCGGACACGGCTTCGACCAGCGTGACGCGACGCCATGGAGGCGTCAGATCGAGCACCTCTTCCCGATACTCGAATTGCAGGGAGCCCCGAACCGCCAGCGCTGCGGCGGAGACCAGCGCCTCGTCGAGGCCCATCATGTCTTCGTAATCGCCGTAGGCCTGATATGCCTCCAGCATGGTGAATTCAGGGTTGTGGTCGCGGTCGATGCCCTCGTTGCGAAAGTTCCGGCCGATCTCATAGACGCGTTCGAATCCGCCGACGAGCAAGCGCTTCAGATAGAGCTCGGGCGCGATTCGCAGGTACAACGTCGTGTCGAGGACCCGATGATGGGTCAGGAACGGCCGGGCGAGCGCTCCCCCATGCGTCAACTGGAGCACCGGCGTCTCGACCTCGACGAAGCCACGGCCTTCCAGCTCTCGTCGAAGCGCCGACAGCACGGCGGCGCGCGCCGTCACGACCCTGCGGCTCTCGAGGTTGGTCGCCAGGTCGAGATAGCGGCGGCGAAGGCGCGCTTCGGGGTCGCGGAGTCCATGCCACTTCTCAGGGAGCGGCCGCAGCGCCTTGGTCAGGAGCACCAGCTCGTCGACACGCAGTGAGAGCTCGCCGCGTTTGGTGGTCATGACCGGCCCCGCCGCTCCCACGATGTCTCCGAGGTCGAGCTCGTCGACCAAGCCGTAGGCCTCATCGAGATCGTTCTGGCGAATGAACAGCTGAAGGTCGCCGGTGCCGTCACGGATGGTGGCGAAGGTGAGCTTGCCCTGGCGACGCAGGAGCATGATCCGACCCGCCACGCGATAGCGATCCTCGGTCACCCGCCCGGGTTCCAGCCCGTCGTACTGCTTTCTGATCTCGCCGAGAGAGGCGTCGGGATCGAAGCTGAGCGCGAACGGCTCTATGCCCTGCCCGCGAAGCCGTTCGACCTTTTCTCGTCGCGCGGCGAGGCTCTCGGCGAGACGCCCGTGCGGCTCGTCACTCATCCGGCGCGGTGTTCCGGTCGAAGATCAGGCGCAGGCCTTCGAGCGTCAGCCACGGTTCAATCTGATCGACCGTTTCGCAGAGTGGAACCACGAGTTCCGCCAAGCCGCCCGTGGCGACGACGTTGGCGCCTCCTCCGAGCTCCTTTTGCATGCGGTCGATCATGCCGTCTACCTCCGCGGCGGCCCCGAACAACAGGCCGGACCGCAACGCGTCGATGGTGTTGCGGCCAATCGGCGATCGAGGAGCACTGAGCTCGACCCGAGGAAGCCGGGCCGTGGCCTGAAAGAGCCCGGTCGCCGCGACCTTGATGCCGGGGGCGATCGCTCCGCCCAAGTACTCACCGCCCTCCGAGATGGCGTCGTAGGTGGTCGCCGTTCCGAAGTCGACCACGATGCACGGCCCGCCAAACTTGGAGAACGCCGCGAGCGCGTTGACGATTCGGTCGGGTCCGACCTCCCGGGGATTCTCCGTATGGATCGAGATACCGGTCTTGATTCCGGGCTCCACGACGATGGGATCGAAATAGAAGTAGCGCGAGACCATCTCGCGAAGCGCTTGGGTCTGGTCGGGGACCACGCTGGAAATCGCCACGCCCGTGATCTGGCGGGAGAAGGAGAGATCTTGCTGGCCGAGGAACCCGCCGAAGAGGAGTGCCAGCTCGTCGGCGGTCCTCGCGCCGACGGTGGCGAACCGCCACTGCCACTCGAGGTTCTCGCCGTTGAACACTCCGACGACCGTTTGCGTGTTGCCGACGTCGACCGCGAGCAGCACTATCCGTCCTCCCTCGAAGAGTCCTCCGTATTCTGCACACTCCACGTCGGCTCCCACGGCAGGACGACGTTGTCGATGAGGCGAGTCGCGCCGAACCGAGCGGCCACCAGCGCGCGGGCGGGCCCGGCGATCGTGGAAGCCTCCTCCCAGGTTGCGTCGTCGACGACCGCGACGTAGTCGATGCGGGCGAGCGGCTCCGCACCGATTCGGCGGGCCATCTCGGCCTTGACCACGGCGGCGCTTCGCTCGCCGGCTCGAACCAGCCCCGCCGCCACCGAGAGGGCGTCGAACAACACGGGCGCAGCCCGGCGTTCGTCGGCGGAGAGGTACGCGTTGCGGGAGGAGAGGGCCAATCCGTCGATCTCGCGAACCGTTGGACACGCGACGACGGCAACCGGGAAGTTGAGCTCCCCGACCATTCGACGGATCAGGGCGAGCTGTTGCGCATCCTTCTCGCCGAAGTACGCCCGAGAGGGACCCATGACGTTGAAGAGCTTCGCCACAACCGTGAGAACGCCGCGAAAGTGCCCGGGTCGCGACGCGCCCTCCAGCCGATCGCCCAGCGGTCCGGGATCGACCGTGACTTCCGGGGGACCGCCCGGGTACATCTCGTCCTGATCCGGGGAGAAGAGCAGATCGGTTCCGAGCGACTGCGCCACCGCCCGGTCCTTGTCGAGCGAGCGCGGATAGGCCGCCAGGTCTTCTGCCGCTCCAAACTGGAGGGGATTCACGAAGATCGAGAGCACGGCGAGGTCGGACTCCTCGCGGCTCTGCTTCATCAGCCGGGCGTGGCCCTGATGAAGAGCGCCCATAGTGGGAACGAACCCCACGGTCCCTCCGCGTGTTCGGACTTCCTCGCAGGCCTCCCGCACGCGCTGGGCCGAGCCGGTTACTTCCAACGCTCCAGCTCCTGTTCGACGCGCGACCGGCGATCGTCCGGCACACCGTGAGCTATGTCGAGCGCCATCCGGGCCAGCGCTATGTAGGCCGGGACCGCGGTCGGCGCGTGCTGGGCCAGTGCCTCGAGGTTCCGCCGGACCGTTCCGACGTCACCGCGGACGGCAGGACCCGTCAGTGCGTTCGCGGGCCCTTCCGCCATCGTCCGGTCGAGGACCGCGGAGGCAAGCGGGGAAAAGAGGGGGACTGGCTCGGCGAGTCCCGCGGATCGAAAGAGCTCCTCCGCGACGGCCTCCACGGTCGCCAGGTAGTTCGCCGCGAAGACGGCGGCAGCGTGATAGAGCGACTTCAGATCGTTCGCCAGACGAAACGGATTGGCCCCGCAGTCCCGGGCTATGGCTTCGCCGACCTCGAACCCTGAGTCGGTCGTGGCGGTGACGGCCATCCCACTGCCCGGGAACCGCTCGAGCCCTCGCTCGACCGTCGGAAACGATTGGAGCGGGTGAGTCGAAAGGACTTCCGCGCCGGCCTCTTTCGCCGGAGCGAGCGCCTCGAGCCCGACCGAACCGGAAAGGTGAACCACGAAGTGTCCCGAACGAAACCCACCTCCGGCCGCGAGGCTCGCCGCGACCGACTCGATGGCGTCGTCGGAAACGCCAATGATCACGACGTCAGTGCGGGACGCTGCCTCGGATGCATGTGCCTCGTCGAAGAACTGCGCGCCGGGGAGAAAGCGAGCGACGCGCTCTCGAGACGGCGCGCGCCCGGTGGCCGCAACGACCTGACGGCCGCTTCGCTCGAGCAACACACCGAGGGCTGTGGCCACCCTGCCCGCGCCGATCAGGGCTAACGCGGTAGGACGGCTCATCTGAGCGACTGGAATGTCTTCGTTCCGGGTCCTTCGTTCGTCGGCTACCGGACGAACGCGAGTATAGGTTGGAGCTTGGGTGGACCGTCCTCAGCAGGAAGATGGAACACCGACGGCGTCCCACGCGGCGGTGGTTGCCTGCGCCTCTGCTGAGCCGACGCCGTAGAGGACCTCGCCTTCAGCTTCGGTGGACAGACGGGCGTCGCACATCGACGCGGTTTCGGTCAGTCCGATGAAACCCCAGAAGAAGATCTTCTCGGCTTTGGTTCGTCCAATTCCGGCCACAGTGACGTCGCAATCCGCCGTGTGCGTATGTCCATCGGACCCGACCGCGTCGCAGCCGGCGTTCTGTCCGCCGCCCACCAACAGGTAGTACGCGTGGCTCGGGATGCTCATGTTCCGGTGGACGCCGCCGTTGTCCTCGGGGCCCGTATAGCGCTCGTCGTAATGATCGGGGAGCCCATCCTCGGCGGGATCCGCGAGGTTCCGGTCGCCCGGAACTGTGTCGGAGGCGAGCACGATGTCCTCTCCCATCCACCAATCCCGGCAGGCGGCCTGCCCCGAGGCCAGAACGCACTTGCTCTTCACCGGCTCGGCCGTGAAGTACTCCGCGCTCGCCCCGAGGATGTCCGAGAACGCCTCGTTGAGGGCACCGGATTCTCCCGAGTACATGAGGTTCGACGTGCACTGCGTCAATCCGTGAGTCCACTCGTGGGCCACCACATCGAGCGCGCCGGAGAACTCCCGGTAGTCGACGCCGTCGCCATCGCCGAAGACGACCTCCTGACCGTCCCACGCTGCGTTGTTGACGTTGATCCCCAGATGCACGACGGATTCCATTCGCGGATAGCAGCTCTGCCAGTTCAGCCCGAGGCGTTTCTGGAAATAGTCGTCGGTCGCGTTGGCGTAGAACTGGGCGTCCACCATCGCGGGCTGGCCCGGCGAACGTCGATTGGACGTCACGGACGTCCAGTGATTGTCCGCGTCGGTGGCGTAGTACGCCGTGGTGGTGGTGTTCTTCGCGGTATAGGTCCGCTGGCGGTTGTCCTTCGAGAACAGATCCCAGTGAGCACGCTTCCGGCCGTGGCCGGCGCGACTGTGGTACTTGGTGAGATCGTCGGTCGTGCTGCTGTTGTTCGGACCGTTCATGTCCTTCGTGTCGCCCTTGACTCCCGTCCCATGGGCTTTCGCCAGGGCATCGATTCGTCTCAGGATTCGACCGTTGGCGGCGTCGATCCAGTGCACCCAGCGGCTCCCCAGCTGCACGCTTTCGACCTGGTAGAAGTAGCGCCCGGTCGCGGGATCGATCCTGAGGCTGATCGATCGACGGCTGGCCCATCCGACATCGCGCCTCGCCGTTCGAGCGGCCTCGGACCTTCCGATCTGGACCGAATTGCGTCCGGCCACGTTCGCGTAATGCGCTCCTGTGACGCTGAGGGGATGTCCATCGGCGGCCAGGACGACCGAGATCTGCCCTCCGACAACTGACGCGCCACGATGAATTTGCTGGAAGCGTTGGTAGGTGACACCGCCCGCCAGCGAGAGCGTCCGCACGAGATGCATGTCCGGCGGCACGACGAATGCCTGA
This sequence comes from Actinomycetota bacterium, assembly GCA_036389535.1. GTDB lineage: Bacteria > Actinomycetota > UBA4738 > UBA4738 > UBA4738 > JALYGK01. The sequence continues at coordinate 12,264 of DASVPT010000167.1, read as the reverse complement.
GCGTCGGCGCCGTGCAACGCCCGGAAGTCCGAATCGGGCAGCCGACCCTCCGCCACCGCGGCTGGGGCGATGCCGAGAACGAGCGCGAGCAGGGGCAGGAGTTTTCGCACGATGGAGTGAAGGATCGGGGCGAGCTGATGGTACGAAGAACGCCGAGCTTCGCCTATGAGCCGATCTGACTAATTGTCGACGAGAGGCGGGGCATAGGGCCTAACCCCCGTAACGTCATCTCGCAGTTGGAGCGACGCCACGCGGCGGCCGCCGGGAAGCATGGGGTCGGTCTCGAGCTCCAACAAAGGAGCAAGCACGAAGATCCGTTCATGCATTCGCGGATGAGGGATGACGAGTCCGGGTGACGTGATGGAGGTACGCCCATAGGTCAGGACGTCGATGTCGATGGTCCGAGGGCCCCACCGCTCGCGGCGAACCCGGCCCATCTCGCCCTCGACCCTCAGAGACGCCGCCAGGAGGTCAGCGGCATCGAGGGTCGACTCCACTTCGATCACGGCGTTGAGGAAGTCGCCCTGCGGCGGTCCGACCGGTCTCGTCTCGTAGACACGAGACGACCGGAGAACGTGGAGCCCGGCTATTCGATCGAGCCGTGCCACCGCCCCTTGAAGGTTCGCCAGGCGGTCCCCGAGATTGGCCCCGAGGCCCAAGAACGCCCTGGTTGCGCGGTGGTGCCATAATGACTGACCGATAGTCATATGACCGATCGTCAGCCCCAGACTCCTCTATACGCCACCGGCTCCCGCTGGGGAAGACTGGCTTCCTTCATTGCAAGACACGCCGCCGCGACCATCGTCCTGTGGATTGCCGCCGCCGGCATCCTCACCGTGGTGGCGCCCCGCTTCCAAGACGTGACCGTCCAGGACGAGTCGGCCTTCCTGGGCCGGGGCGCTCCGAGCATCGCGGCGGCCAAGAGGATCCAGCAGCTGTGGCCTCGAGAAGAGTTCAACCAGGCAGCCATTGTGGTCCTGTCCCGGCCGGACCGCCTCCAGCCGCGAGACCACCGGTACGCCCGGAGCTTGGAGTCATGGCTGAATGGCCCCCGGGCTCCGAAGAACATCAGCGTCACCGTTTCCCCTGCATCCCGGCCGCAACTGAAGGACTTCCTGGTCTCCGAAAACGGCCGCGCCGAGCTGGTGGTGGTCGGGTTCAACACCGCATCCTTCGAACCCGCCACGAACACTGCGGTCGCGCAGATCCGCGAACACATCGCAGCTACCAACCGAAGCGGCCTTTCGGTTCAGGTCACCGGGTCGGCGGGCCTCGGGGCGGACCAGAGCGAGGCGCTCGACCGAGCGGTCCACCGAACCACCATCATCACGCTGGTCCTGGTCATCGCCATTCTGTTGTGGGTCTTTCGCTCACCCGTCGCGCCACTCGTCCCGCTTGCCACCATCGGCCTGGCATACGCCGTCGCGAAGAGCCTGGTGGCCCTCCTCGCCGGCGCGGGCCTGGAAGTTGGGTCCATCGTCGAGACCTTCATGGTGGTGTTCGTGTTCGGAGCGGGCACCGACTACTGCCTGTTCATCCTCTCCCGGTACCGCGAGGAACTGGGGTACGGCGGCGGCCCGCGTCCGACGCTGGTCGCCACAATGGCCATCGTCGGGGCGGTCATCGCGTCGAGTGCCGCGACAGTCATCGCTGCGTTCGGAACGCAGGGAATCGCCGACTTCGGGCTGTTCAGAACGACGGGCCCGGCCCTGGCGATCGCCACCGTGGTCACGCTCATCGCCGGACAGACGCTGACGCCGGCGTTCCTGGCCCTTCTCGGTGGCCGGACGTTTTGGCCTCACCGTTTCGAGTCTGCCCCGGCTACCGCCGAGATGGCGGAGGTGGCTCCGGCTGGTCGCGACGTTCCCGCACCCGTCGCCACGGGAGTTGTGAACCCGCTGCCATGAGCTGGGACCGACTCGCCGCCCTCGTTCTGCGCCGGCCCGGCCGCGTCCTGCTGGCGGCGCTGGGGGTGCTGGTGCTGCCCATCTTCGCCGTCCCGACCGCGCGCACGAGCTACGACGTCGTCTCCGAGCTGCCCGCCTCGGCCGAGTCGGTTCAAGGACTGAACGCGATCTCACGTTCGTTCTCGCCCGGACAGGCCCAACCCCTGGTGCTGGTCATCGATGCCGACCATTCGCTCTGGAACGACCGCGACTTCCAAGCCGTGGACGACCTCACCGTCAACCTTCGCAAGCTCCCCCACGTCACAACCGTCAGGTCGCTCACCCGGCCAACGGAAGGACCGGTCGCGGCGGGCCAGCTACCGCCGGAGCTGCAAAACCTGATGTCGTTTCCGAAGAAGCTCAGGGCAGGTGCGGCCGGCCTTGGACGGGCCATCGATGGACTGGGGCGTATTCGCGGCGGCTTGAGAGCGATCCAGACCAGCCTCCCCGCCGGGACGCCGGCCAGCACCGGGCAGCTCACTCAGGCGCTCGAGGGCATCGCCGTGATGCGAGCGGGCGTTGCCCGGATTCGCTCGGGCTTGGCGTTCGGCAGCTCCGCGATGGAGCAGCTCGCCGGAAACGTCGCGCGGCCGGCGCTCGCCAACCTCGAGCAGGCGTGGGACGACCTGAAGCGATCGACCATCGCCAAGACGGACCCGGTCTACAGCGACCTCGCGCAGAGGGTCGGAACCGCGCTGGCACTGGTCTCGGGCCGCTGCCCAGACCCCTCGGGCGTGGCTCCACCCGTAGTCGGGTCGGAGGGCCAACCGTGCCGTCCTGGGGCCCAACTCCGAGCCGGCTACGAGGGCCTGGGACCGGCGCTCCTCAAGACCGCCGCAGGCCTCAACCAGGCCGTCGCGGGACTCGGCCTCATCGACGGCGGGCTCGCCCGGCTCGATCAGGGACTCCGGCAGGCGGCGGGCGGCGCCGTCTCAGATCTGGCGTCGGGGCTGGCGCGATTGCAGCAGGGAACGGACCAGATGATCGGTGGGCTCGACCGGATCATCCCCGGTCTGGACCGGCTCCGGCGCGGACTCAACCTTGGGATCGACGTCACGGAGCGGCTCGGGCTGGCGAATCCCCCTGCGGGCGACTTCGCCGTGACCGCGTCGCTCCTCGAGGCGTTCCCGCAGCTGAAGAAGCAGCTTTCGCTCTTGGTCAGCGATCACGGCACGGCGACGCGTCTGTTCATCACGCTCGACCGCCCCGGATACGAGAACGAATCCCTCGAGACGACCAGGCAGATCCGAGGGCTGGCTCGACTCTCGCTCGCTCGGACGCCGCTGTCCCGAGCGCACCTCTACGTTTCGGGAACCAGCGCGCTTCTGGCCGACGTCGACGACGTCTCGCACAGGGACTTCCTGAAGATCGTGATGGCGGTGATCGTGGCCATCTTCCTGATCTTCGTTCTGCTGCTCCGGAGCGTCGCCGCCCCCATCTACCTCGTCCTGACGGTCCTGCTCTCGTTTCTCTCGACGCTCGGGCTGACCACGATCGTCTTCCAGGGGTTCCTCGGACACGAGGGGATCGTGTTCTGGGTCATCCCGCTGCTCTTCGTGATGCTGGTGGCTCTCGGCGCCGACTACAACATCTTCCTCATGTCGCGGATCCGCGAGGAGGCGGAGCGCCGCGAAACGAGAGCGGCCGTGGGGCGCGGGCTGGCACTCACCGGCGGCGTCATCACCTCGGCGGGTCTGATCCTTGCCGGTACATTCGCCGCATTGCTCTCGGCGCCGCTTACCGGGCTGGTGCAGGCCGGGTTCGCCACGACGGTGGGGATCCTCCTCGACACCTTCGTGGTGCGAAGCATGCTGGTGCCTTCCATCGCGGTGCTCGTCGGCCGCCACACCTGGTGGCCGTCCGCCCGGGCTGCTCAGCCCTAACCGTCACCCCGGGACGCCGTGGCGGTGACGTCGTCGACCCCAAGAGCGGCCGCCGCTTGCGGTTTGTGGACCCTCGTTCGCGCGCTGACAACCCTTGGAACGCTCATAGCCACATGTGCCAGCGCCTGAGCCAGCGTCTCGAGGAGCTCGAACGACGTCTGGTCGACCGTTCTTTTCGTGAGCTCGGTCAACAGTCGATAGTCGACCGTGTCGGTAAGCGAATCGCCGTCCACCTCCACCTCGACTTCGAGGTCGATCCGAAACTCCTGCGCCTCATCTCGTTCGCCGGTGTTCGCCCCATGCCGTCCCCAGGCGCGGATGCCGGAGATACGGATGACGTGCCTGCTCAACGGGCCGCCGCCCTTCTGGCCCTGGCCTCTGCCATCTTTCGAAAGTCCCACGAAGACACGTGGCCCGCGGGAAGCGAAAACCAGGCCCGGTTCTTCCAGCGCTCGAAGGGGACCGGATTGCCCGCGAGGTACTTCACGGACCACATCTCGTTGATCGTCTGCGCCCGCTCGCCAGAACCCCATTCGATGCGGCCTTTCACGATCACGCCCCGCAGATCGTCGTAGGTCTCGCCGTCATCGATGACCCCCGATGCCGTGGGATCGCGGTGAAGATTGTTCATCGTCTCGTTTCCAAGGGTCGAGTTCATGTACAGGCACCCATTCATCCAGACGAACCACAGCGGAACGACGTGCGGGATGTTGCTTCTTCCAATGGTTGCAAGTCGAACGGTGCGCTGAGCACCGAGGAAGGCGTCGATCTCCTCCGCGCTCATTGAGAGATCGAGCTTCGGCATGCCGCTCCTAGTCGGGGTCGAGAAACGCGTCGGATGGGTCCGGCCGCTCGAAGAGAACCTCGACGGGCCCGCCCCCGTGCGATAGGGGCGAAGCCCCGAGGTACTGCGATCGGAGGAAGTGATGAATGAGCGGTCCCACGGTTTGCGGCGCATCCTCGGTAATGAAGTGGGCGCAGCCCGGCAGCAAGGCCACGGTAGCCCCCGCAATCGTCTCGCCGAGGCGCTCGCCGAGCTCAGATGGGAGGAACGGATCCTCCTCACCCCACAGGATGAACGTCGGGACGTCGAGCGCCTTCAATTCGGTCTCCCTCCCGGCAAGTCCCTCGCCCCTGATCGCCCTGGCCGCGCGGAAAAATGCCGCAGGGTCATCCTTCCACGGAGCTACATAGGGGGCGAGCGCCTCCTCGCCCAGGCGTTCGTGGTGGGCGACCCCGAGATCGAAGATCAGGCGGCACACTTCCTCCACGAACTCTCCTGTCTCTTGCTTGGGGTCTCCCGACTGAAGCATCTTCACGCCCTCGATCGGCCACGCGTCGAAGCACACCGAGTCGAGGAGCACCAGGCACCGAACGTCGAGGGCCGCGTCCAGCGCCAGCATCTGCGCGATGCCGCCGCCGACGTCGTGGCCGACCAGCGCGACGCTTCGAAGTCCGAGGCCCTCCAACAGCTCGGCGACGTACCTCGCCTGCGCCGGCTCCGAGAGGTCCGCGTCGAGGGGATGCTCGCTGGCGGCGTATCCCAGCAGGTCCGGGGCGATCACGCGCATCTGCTGAGCGAAGAGCCATGCCTCGCGGCGCCACAGCTCCGATGACGTCGGGAAGCCGTGCAGGAGAACCACCGCCTCCCCTTCGCCGAGATCGGCGTAGGCCATCTCGCCGCCGGACACCAAGGCTCGTTTGCGATGGGAATCGAGGTTCACGCCCGCTCCGCTCGCGTCGGAACCGCCGCATCGGCGCTCCGAATGGCATCGACCACGCGAACCACGCGAACCATGGCGCGGACGTCATGCACCCGAACGAAATGCGCCCCTCGAGCGGCGAGCCAGGCGACGGCGCCCGCGGTTCCCTCGACCCGATCGTCCACGTCGGCGTGGATCACCTTCCCGATGAACGATTTCCGCGATGGACCGACGAGCACCGGTCTCCCCAACGACGCGAAGGCGCTGATCTCCTTCATGACGAGGAGGTTTTGCTCCTGCGTCTTCGCGAACCCGAGACCGGGGTCGATCACCACTCGGGTGGCTTCGATCCCCGATTCGATGGCCGCGTCGAGTCGCTCGCTCAGATAGCTCCGAACCTCACCGACCACATCTTCGTAGTCGGTCAGCTGCTGCATCGTTTTCGGACCTCCGCGGCTGTGCATGATCACCACGCCGGCGCCGGCGTCCCGAACCACGTCGAACATCTTCGGGTCCGAGCCGGCGCTGACGTCGTTCACGATGGACGCACCCGCCCCCAGAGCCCCGGCCGCGACCTCCGCCTTGCTCGTGTCGATGGAGAGTGGCACGTCGACCTCCGCGCTGAGCCGCTTGATCACGGGGATAACCCTGTCGAGCTCCTCGCTCGACTTGACCGGGTCCGCGCCGGGCCTGGTCGATTCGCCGCCGATGTCGATGATGTCCGCGCCCTCCTCGGCCATCTCGACACCAGCCGCCACGGCGATCTCCGGGTCGAAGAAGCGCCCGCCATCCGAAAATGAATCGGGTGTCACGTTGAGGATTCCCACGACGTGCGTTCGGGTCTCGCAATCGAACCGATGCCCTCGTGCCTCCCACATCAAGCCACCGTGGCGTGAACGCATCAGTACGTTCCGCGCCGAACCAGCTCCAGCGCCTCCGTCCGGGTCCGGGCGTCGGTTCGGAAGACACCGCGAACAGCGGAGGTCGCGGTGATCGACCCAGGTTTCTTCACGCCCCGCATGGTCATGCACAGATGCTCCGCCTCGATCAACACGAAGACGCCCCGCGGCTGCAGCGCCTCTTCCAACGTGTCTGCGATTTGGGTGGTCAGGCGCTCCTGAACCTGCGGCCGTTTCGAGAGCAGGTCGACCAGTCGCGCGATCTTGGACAGTCCGGTGATGCGGCCGTCCCGGTTCGGGACGTACGCGACGTGCGCCTTGCCCACGAACGGGACCAGGTGGTGCTCGCACGACGCAAACATCGGAATGTCGCGCACCATCACCATCTCGTCGTGGCCGGCACCGCGGATAACGGTCACGACCTCTCGAGGGTCGCGGCCGACACCCTCGAAGATCTCTTCGTACATCGATGCGACTCGCCGCGGCGTCTCCTGGACGCCCTCGCGGTCTGGATCGTCGCCGATGCCCTGCAGGATCAGGCGAACGCCGTCTTCGATCTTCTTGCGGTCGAATCCCACCATCGCCCGCGACGATAGCGCGGGCAGCTTTCGTCAGCGCCGGTCAGGCTGCGCCGCCGCTTTCAGGAAACGGCGTCCCGGTAGACCTCCGGCCGAAGCGTTCCCACGAATGGCAGGTTCCGGAAACGCTCCCCGTAGTCCAATCCGTAGCCGACCACGAAAACCGGCGGAATCTCGAACCCCGGGTATTTGACCTCCAGCGAGACCTGCTGCACCTCGGTCTTCTGCATGAACGCGCAGACCTCGAGGCTCGCTGGCTTCCGCGTGCGCAGGTTCTTCATCAGGTAGCTGAGGGTCAGCCCCGAATCCACGATGTCCTCCACGATGAGGACGTGCCGGCCCGCGATCTCGTGATCAAGGTCCTTGAGGATCCGCACCACGCCCGAGGTCTGGGTCGCCGCGCCGTACGACGACACCGCCATGAAGTCGAACTCCATGGGGAGGTGGATGTGGCGGGCGAGGTCCGCCATGAAGACGAATGCCCCCTTCAGCACTCCGACCAGCAGGAGCTCCTGTCCGGAGTAATCGCGGCTGATCGCTTGACCCAGCTCGGCCACTTTCTGCTGGATCTCCTCTTGCGGGAGAAGGACCCGTTCGATGTCCTGGTCGATGCGGGCGGCCATGGGAGAGGCCAGTGTAGGGACGGGCGGAGTCGGTGGCGAACCCTTTTCGATCAGTGTCTCTACGGCCGACGAGCCCTGCGTCTCCATCGCCACCCTCCCCGTGAGGTCCTGAATTCGCACCACCGGCGGGCGGTTACTGGCGTCGCCGGGGGGAAGGGCGAGAGAGCCGAACATACTCCCTCTCTCGTTTTGCGAGCAAGCCTCCCGCCACGGAAAGCCGTTTTCCGGGAGGCCCCGACGCGAGCTCGAGGATCGCGTCGATCGCCGACAGCTCAGGGACGACGGAGGCGCGCAGGAGAGCCTCGCGCACGACCCGCCCCGCCAGCGGCCGTGGAAGCCCGAGGAGGGCTTCGGCGGCGAGCAACACGAAGCCGCCGTCCTGTTCCAAGACATCCGCGGCGGCCCGACCGGCCAATTCGTCCAACAGCTCTGCGTCCTGACGAAGGAGCGAGGCTGTCCGAACCACCGTGGACTTGACGGTGCGCCCGAGCTCACGCTCCAGTAGCGGGATGACGCGGTTTCGCACGGCCACGCGCATGAAGGCTGGATCCTCGTTCATCGGATCCCGGCGCGGCCGAAGGCGGAGCGCCCGGCAGAACGCCACCGTCTCCTCGCGCTCGACGTCGATGAGCGGCCGGACGATGGGTCGAACCAGGGGGCTCATCCCCGAGACCGCCGCGAGACCTCCCCCACGAAGCAGCCCGAGAAGCACCGTCTCGGCCTGGTCGTCCGCGGTATGGCCGACGGCGGCGACTCCACCCCCCAACTCTTCGAGAACCGAAGTCAGCGCTTCATATCGTTCGGTTCTGGCCCACGCCTCGATCGAGTCACCCCGCGGAGGTCGCGACCTCGCCTCGCGGAGCACGAACGGAATGCCGAGCGACGCCGCCTGTCGCTGGACGTAGCGACCGTCGGCGGCGGAGTCCGACCGGAGGCGATGATCGAAATGGAAGCACGCGAGGTCGATCCGAAAGAGTTGTCTGAGCCGCCACAGCGCGTGCAACAGGCACATCGAGTCCGGGCCTCCGGAGACGGCGACCACGACCCGCTCGTTCGGTTCGAACATGCCGTACCGGCGCGCGGTGGCCGTGACTTTTTGAAGAACGGCCCTGACGGAAGAAGGGGCCGGCCGTCGTTCGACCGCGCGTCGAGGCTGCGCGCGCGAGCCTCGGTCTACCGGCGGGCGACCCGTCCGACCCAATCGGCTGGCCGGGCGACCTCGTCCATCGTCGGGAGGTTCTCCGGTCGCTCCCACGCTCGGTTGAACGCGTCCATCCCGGCGGTTTGGACCACTTCGCCGACGAACCGCTCGCCGATGTCGTACTGACGAACCTTCACGTCGAACCCGATCGCCTTTTGGAACGCCCCCTCGGCGCCCGTGCGATGCCTCCGCTCCTGGAGGGTTTGCCGGAAGAGCGCAGCGTCGGGGATCCGGTCGCTGGCGACGGAATCCATCACGTGGTTGGCGTGTCCCTCCAGCAGAGACATCAACGCCTGCATCTGGCGGATCATCTCTCGCTGCTCGGGCGTCATCAGAAGAAAGACCCATCCGAAGCTGCGGTGGTCCCGGCGGCCCGCCACGATGTCCGCGACGGCCCGTCGTGCGGCCTGCAAGAGCCAGCCGGGATCGAGCTCCACTGTGTCCAGGTACGAGTCGACCAGCCTCAGCAGGTAGCCGCGCAGCCACTCGGCCGCGCCGAACTGAAAGCGGTGCGTGACCTCGTGGAGGGCGAGCCAGAGACGGAAGTCCCGCGTCTCGAAGCCGAACTTCTTTTCGACGCCGGCGACGTTCGGAGCCACGAAATACAAGAGGCCGTCATCATCGGCCGGGCGGAACACGTCGTATTGACCGAGCACTCGGTGTCCCAGGTATCCCAGCAGCCCGCCCATCTGCGCGGCCAGCACTCGGCGACGAAGCGCCGTCGCCATCCCGTCGGATCGCTGCGCCACGAACTTCTGCGCGAGCGGCTCGAGGATTCGTTCGAAACCCCGGAGGTTCGCTTCGACCCACTGGCCCCGGCTCATCACCCAGCCTCTGGTAGCCGGTGGTCCTGGGTCGAGATTGGTGTATGAGCGAACCAACCGCTCCGCTTCCGGGACGACGTCCTCGAAGTCTTCGACCAGCCGCCGCTGCTCGATCGGAGAAATCGGGATCCCCTTGCCGGCGACCTGTTCGCCAACGGTCTTGGCGGTTCGCCAGTCGATGAGCGTGGCAGCGGCTGAATCGGTCACGGATCCATTGTCGCGGACCGCCGAGGAGTTGAGCGGCTCGGCGGCGTGCGTTTTACGTGGTGGCGGACTTCTTTCTGGCGGCTACGACCGCCGCCGCCCGGGCTCGCCCCTCCGCGACGCGACGGTCCACGCCCTTGCCGAGCTGCTCCTCGAGCACGCGGTCGAACGTCTCCTGGTCGATTTCGGAGCTGCCACGAGAAGGCGTCGAAGCTTCGGCCTGGGCCTCGTCTCCGGAAGGAGCGGCCGCCGGTTCCGACGATGCCTCGGGCGCCGATTGCGCCGATGCCTCCGCCGCCGGGTCACGACCCGCCGGGACCTGGGCCTCAGGGTTCTCCGTGGCGGCCGAGACTTCCGCGGTAGTCGGTGCTTGTGCCGCGACGTCCTCGGGCTCGACGGCGGCGTCCTCCGCACTCTTTGCCGTCGGCCGCGGCTCGGGGGCTCTGGCCTCCGACTCGCCAACCGCGTCGGCCTGAACCGCGGGTTCGGCGGACGGCCCCGAGGTGGGCTGCGTCGCTCCCGGGGGCGCGGGGGCTGTAGTGGTGGCCGAGGGAGCTGGAGCGGTGGCGGTCGCCGTGGCGGTCGCGCCCGGTTCAGAGCGCCCTTCTCGCCCGGAAGGGGTCTGCGCGACCGGCGGCCTGGTCGAGCCGACTGGCGAGCGGGCGGGCGTCGTCCGCGTCAGAAGGGGCGGTCGAACGCCGGGGGGAAGGCGGCGAGGTGCATCCTCCCTTCCGTAGAACTTCGGAGCGAAGCGCAGGTAGCTGACGGCGATCGCGAAGACGGCGACCACACCCAGGGCTATCGCGCCGAGCGCCATCCAGCGCAGCCACGCCGTGGTCGTGGTGGAAGGAGTGACCGAGATATTCGGCGTGACCTGCACGACTTGTGCCGACGCAGTGGCGGACAGGGACAGCAGGACCACGAAAAACGTCGCGAATACGAGCAACAGCGTCGCTTTGATTCGTGGGAGTCGCACGGCGCCTGATTCTAGCAACAGGCACCCGAGCGCCTGCCCGAGGACGGGTTGGTCGGTGATGTTTTGGGAATGAACCCTCGGCATTTCATGTGAAAATGAGGAACCGCAGAGACATGGCCGTAAAACCCACGTCCATTCGCCAGACCCAGGACCACCGGCCGTCCAGGCCGCGAGTCCGCGCGCCACGTTCCGCCGTCGAAGCGACGCTCCGACGGCAGGCTGCTCAGGCCGTCGTTCCCCAGGGGCTGCGGGCGATCGTTTCGCTGGAGGTCGGAGCGGGCAAGGGGTGGACGGCGCAGCTCGCCGAAACCGTTGAGGTTTCGCACGGCCTGCCCGAGCGTTCCGACGTTCGGATCATCGCCCCGCCGGAGGTCATCACCGCCGTGGTCGGTGGAGAGGAATCGGGCATCAAGGCATTCCTCGACGGACGGCTCTTGGTCCGCGGGAACCTCGCGCTGGCGCTTCGGCTCGATTCCATCTTCAAGCCGCAGGGCCGCCCGGTGCACTGGCCGAAGTGGGGGGACGTCCGGGCCCGTGGGCTGCACACCGCCTACCTCGAGGCTGGCTCGGGTCCTCCATTGGTTCTGTTGCACGGCCTGGGCGCCACGAACGCGTCGCTTCTGCCAACGCTGTGGGAGCTCGCGGCGAACTATCGGGTGATCGCTCCGGACCTCCCCGGCTTCGGTGAGTCGGCCAAGCCTCTTCGGTCGTACAACGCCGCGTTCTTCTCCCATTGGCTTCAGGCATTTTTGGACGAGCTGGGGATCGAACGGACTGATCTCCTCGGAAACTCGATGGGCGGACGGGTAGCGATCGAGCTCGGTCTGCGGGCACCGGAGCGAGTTCGACGAATGGTCCTGCTCGCGCCATCACCGGCATTCATCCGGCGACGCGAGTTCGTTCGGCTGGTCCGGCTCCTCCGGCCGGAGCTCGCCGTGTTGCCGGTCCCCATCCCGCACCGCCAGGTCGTGCGGGCGACGCGAGCGATGTTCAGTCGTCCCAGCCGGCTGCCCGATGGCTGGTACGACGCCGCGGCGGACGAGTTCCTTCGGGTCTTCGCCACGGCGCGCGGCCGAATCGCCTTCTTCTCCGCCGCCAGACAGATCTACCTCGAGGAGCCGCGCGGCGCAAAGGGTTTTTGGGACCGGTTGCCCGGGCTGGCGACGCCGGCGCTCTTCGTGTGGGGAGCCCGCGACCGCCTGGTGCCGGCGAAGTTCGCCCGCCATGTGGTGGACGCCCTGCCGAACGCGACCTCCGTGGTTTTCGAGGATTGCGGCCATGTGCCCCAATACGAACTGCCGGCGAAGACGCACCGGTTGGTTCGCGACTTCCTGGCCGCCGACAAACCGCTCAGCTGAGCGGACCGGCGAGCCGTCGCGGTTTTCAAGCGTTGGTGACGGTTCTGGGGTCGGTGATGTTCATCGTCG
>DASVPT010000166.1:0-1764 GCA_036389535.1 Actinomycetota bacterium | reverse complement strand
GACCGCCACGTCAACCGTTGTGGGGACCTCTCGGCCGAGCAGGTCGCAGACCGGGCACCGATCCTTCCCTTCCTGGGCGATCGCCTCCAGCTGCTCCGCCGGGACGCCGTCGGCTCCGATGGCGATTCGGATCCGAACGTTGAGCGGCCCGGCCGGCACCGATGAATCCATGCCGAGGATCCCGCGGTCGTCGGACTCGCTGTCGACCGCGACCTCCAGACGGGTGAGCTCCACGTCGTCTTCGGCGGCGCGCATGGCAATGGTCGTGGCGACGCAAGATGCGAGGGCAGCGCGGAACAGCCACCCTGGCGATCCGGCCGAACCGCGGCCCCCGACGCTCTCCGGCATGTCGGTTACAGCCTCTTCGTTGGCCGGACCCCGAACACGACACTGGAGGCCGTTCTCGATGACGGCAGTTGCCACGGAGTCGGTGTATCGAGCCTCGTTCGGATTGGCGGTGAGGTACTCGACCGCGTTCTGAAGCGCGCTCTTGATCTGTTCTGTCGTCACCGCGTCACCGTTTCTTCTTACTGGAGCTGGACTTCTTCCTCGAGCTCGAGCTCTTCTTTTTCGAGCTGCTGCTCTTCTTCTTCGAACCCGAGCTGCTCGACCTCTTCTTTGACGATCGCTCCTTCATCACCGTTCGGGCCGCGACCTCTTCCTCGCGGCCCTTGTAGCGCCCCGACTTCTTTGCCGATTTCTTGATCTCCTCGTATTGCCGCTTCTCCTTCTTGGTGCCCTTGATCGGCATCACTCACCTCCGTCTTTGGCCCAGGTCGTTGTTGACAGCTTCCGCCGGCGCGGCGTCCAGCGTCGCATCGACGCCGTCGCGAAGCCACGACCGCCCCTCGAACACCAGGTGACTGCTGGTCGCGGTGGCGATGCGTTTGCCGTCCGCGTCCGTGATCTCGCACGTTGCCACGGCAAGCGTCCGCCCGCGGTGCACCACCTGCGCTCGGGCCATCAGATCGCGTCCGTCCGGTTGCACCGGCCGCAGGAAATAGACCTTCAGGTCGAGACTGGCGTACGAGCTCGCCGCCGGGAGCGTGTTGTTCACCGCGCCTCCCATCGCCACATCGGCGATCAGCGCCACCGCGCCGCCGTAAAACGTCCGGTACGCGGTGCAGAACCACTCGCTGGCGGGAACGGAGAAGACCTCGACGCCTTCCCCCACCTCGACGCACCGAAGCCCGAGAAGCTCGCCGATCGGCGCCCTGGGTACCTTGCCTTCGCACCACTCCTGGGAGATCTGCAGCCCGCTCTTCGTCTCGAATTCCTCACGTGGAATCAAGGCACCCTCCGGCGGCCGGAGATACGGGTCGGGCGTCGGGTACGTCGGCTGCTCCTTCTTCTCGAAGGTGTCGGGAGGAGGAGGCGGGTCGAACGGAAGCTTGAAGATGATGCAGCGGGACGTGGCGTGGGCGAGCAGGCGGCCCTGAGCGTCCTCGATGACCGCCTCTGAGAGGCCCTGGGCCTTTCCCGCCTGGATCACCCTGGCCCTCGCGTTGATGGAGCCGCTCTTCACCGTGGCCGGACGGAGGTAGCTGATGGAGAGCTCCGACGTCGCCAGTCCTGTTGCACGCGGAAAGGACGTGTAGATGGCGCCGCCCAGCGCCGCGTCCGCCACGAACGCGTAGGTCCCGCCGAAGAACACCCCCGCGGACGACTGCCACCAGCCGGTGGCCGGCATGGTGAAGGAGGCCGTTCCCAGCGCGGCCTCCGAGAAGATGCCCCCGGAAAGATGGAACAGCGGCGCCAAGGGGA
>DASVPT010000165.1:0-3426 GCA_036389535.1 Actinomycetota bacterium | reverse complement strand
TTTGAGGAGCGTCGCGGCGCTCTCGTCGTACGTGGGCAGCGTCGGGTCGGCGAAGTAGTGCTGCGAGCCCGAGTAGAGGAACAGCTCCGCCCGGTCCGCCGACTTGACCAGCTCGCGGGCGGCGTCCAGATCGCCCTCGTCGACGAAGATCGGGTCCGCGTCCATTCCGTGGATCTGCACGGGGACGCCGGCGGGCCATGCCCCGAACTCGGAGACGGGAAGGCACGAATAGAAGAACAGCGCCCCGCGAGCTCCTGGGCGGGTCTGAGCAAGCATTTGTGCTGGCACCACCCCCAGCGAGAAGCCCGCGTAGACCAGTTCGTTCGGCAGGCTCTCGGCGGCGGCCCGGCCACGTTCCATGACGGTGCCGAAGCCGATCTCCTGGGCGTGCGCCACTCCGTCTTCGATCTCCGGGAACGTGCGGCCCTCGAAGAGGTCCGGCGTGTGAACGGTGTGCCCGGCGTCGCGAAGTTCGCCGGCGAAGAGCCGCATACCTTCGGTCAGCCCGAGCGCGTGGTGGAAGAGCAGAACTTCAGCCATCGCTCTACCCCGAGGCCGGCTGGACCGGTTGCGTGATCTCGAAGAGGTTTCCTTCGGGGTCGCGGAAGTAGCACCAATACATCGGCGAGTCGCCGCCACCTTCGATCTCAGAGACCTGCTCGACGCCTCGGGCGACCAGCCCTTTCGCCGCGGCGCGGATATCCTCGACCACGAACCCGGTCTGATACCTGACGCCGTTGTGCTGCGGAACGTCCTCCTTCAGGGCCAGCAGCTCGAGCTTCTGACCAGGGCCGAGATAGAACTCGACGAAACCCTCTTCGGCCTTGCGCTCTTCGAATCCAAGGACGTCTCGGTAGAAGCGACGCTGGGCCTCGAGATCCTTCGCGACCACACCGATCCAGTTCGGCCATCCCAGTTTGAGCTCACCCATGGTGACCCCTCCTTAATGTTCCGCTCGAACGGTAGGCGCTTTCGGTGCGTCTCGGCTCGCGCGGCGGCGGCCAGAGGAGAGGCCCGCCGCCGCGTGAATCTACATAACGCCGATATGCCACAATCGCAACCAGACCAACCATGAGTCCGAAAGCCGCCGACCCACAGATAAGGAGCGCGCTGATCGACGCCGCCGCCCGTCTACTGATTGAGCACGGCCCCGACGCCCTCACCACCCGGCGCCTCGGCGCAGAGGTCGGCACCTCGACGATGGCGATCTACACCTACTTCAGTGGTATGGGCGAGCTCCGCCAGGCCATCTCCAGGGAAGGGTTCGCCCGGTTCGGCGAGTGGCTCGACACGGTGGAGCAGACCGACGACCCGGTGGCCGACATCGTGTCCCAGGGCGCGGCGTACTTCCTGAACGCCACCGCCAATCCGCACCTCTACCACTTCATGTTCATCGAGCGGCCGCCCGACGACCCGGAAGTCGGCCACGAGACCTTCGAGCGGCTCATCGCGGCGTGCGCCCGGGCCATCGAAGCCGGCCGGTTCGCCAAGGCGGACCCCGAGCGCCTGGCCAGCCAGCTGTGGGCGGCGGCGCACGGCATCGTCACGCTCCACCTGGTGGGCATGATGACCATCGAGGAGGCGTTGGACTACTCGGGGGAGATGGCGCTCGCGCTGTTCGCGGCGTTCGGCGACGATCGGGAGCGAGCGCGGCACTCGATGGAGGAGGCGCAAAAGCGGATGCTGGACCGGTTCGGCGGCGAGATGGCCGCGGAAGGAGAACCGGTCGCGGCGGGAAGTGCAGAAGGAGGTCGAACGTAAGTGGAGGTGCTGGCGATGTTTCGACATTGGGGATATGGCGGCCCGTGGATCTTCTTCGGGCTGTTCCGGTTGCTGTTCTGGGTGGTGGTGATCGGCGGGCTGTTCTACGTGTTCCGCCGACGCCCGTACTGGCACGAGCATCACGAAGCGCGGTCCGGCGAATCGGTGTTGGCCGAGCGCTACGCGAAAGGCGAGATCAGCGAAGAGGAATACCGCCAGCGGCTAACGGTCCTCCGCGAATCCCGCCGCTAGGCCAAAGACGACCCCTAACCAGGCCGCTTCTGCTAACGAGGCTCAGCTGTTATTCGCTAACGATCTGGCCGGCGTTTCCTCTGGGAAATCCTCGGCCAGGGTCGCGAGCATTCGCTCGAACAGTTTGTTCCTCCTCGGAAGCCGAAGCTCTCGCGAGACGAATCGTTTGAAGTTCTCGCCTCCCTCTTGATCCCGGTATCGGTCCCTGATTGATTTCCAGCCGGGGAATCGGCCGCTTGCCTTAATCCAGCACTTTTCGGGAGTCTTTGTTACGACCTTGTCTGGGATGGCACATATATCCGGTTCATGAAGTCGACGAAGCGCAGCTCGTCTGTCACAGTCGCCCTTGCCGGAACCCCGGACAAGATTCTTAGCGAGGTTGGGCGGATTGCAGACTATGTCGAACGGCTCTGCGTGCGCGAGATGCCGAGCGCAGCACCCCCGCCCTTGTGTCCTAGGTGGTGTTGCTTGCTTCCCATGACTGCCTCATGAGTTACGCGGATCAGATGGATCATCCGGCTCCCGACATCTTTCGGGACGGCCAGCGATGACGTTCGCGACCGGCACGTTGGTCCGCGCAAGGGGCCGCGAGTGGGTGGTCCTGCCGGGTTCTGACGAAGACCTATTGAAGTTGCGTCCGTTGGCAGGAACCGACGACGAGGTGACGGGCATTCTTACGGCCCTCGAGGAAGTGCTCCCCGCTCAGTTCGACCTCCCCGATCCCGCGCAGGTGGGCGACTACCGGTCCTCTCGACTGCTGCGCGATGCGCTCCGGCTCGGGTTCCGCTCGAGCGCCGGGCCGTTCCGATCCTTCGGTCAACTGGGCGTCGAGCCTCGCCCGTACCAGCTCGTCCCGCTGCTGATGGCGCTCAAACACGATGTTGTTCGGCTCCTCATTGCCGACGATGTCGGAGTCGGAAAGACAATCGAAGCGTGCCTCGTGGCAAAGGAGCTCCTTGCGCAGGGCGATGCAGAACGCTTGGCCGTCCTATGTCCGCCGCACCTTGCAGAACAATGGCAAAGCGAACTCGCGGAAAAATTCAATATCGACGCGGAACTCGTGCTGCCGAGCACGATAGGCCGGCTCGAGCAGGGATTGCCGTTCGGCGAATCCATCTTCCATGCCCACAACTTCGTGGTTATCTCGATCGATTTCATCAAGAGCGATAGATACAAGGAGGACTTTGTTCGAGCGTGCCCCGAGCTCGTGATCGTGGATGAGGCCCACGGCGCGACGTTGGGAGTGGAGAGAGGAAGACAGCGCCGGCACGAGCTGGTCTCTCGACTTGCCGCCGATCCAAACCGCCACCTCATCTTGGTGACGGCAACACCGCACAGCGGAAAGGAGGATGCGTTCCGCTCGCTGATCGGCCTGCTGGATCCATCGTTGGCCGAGCTTCCCGAGGACATGAG
>DASVPT010000164.1:0-14377 GCA_036389535.1 Actinomycetota bacterium | reverse complement strand
CGCCTTGGTGTCATCGCGATTCGTGACCGGCTCCCGCACCCACACGATCGGTAGCCAGATCGCCATGATCACGATGAGGGCGAACCCAAGCAGTTGGTGGCGTTCGAGGAGCGGCTTCTCCAGATCCGGATCGGAGGGACCAGGGCGCATTCCCTGCGGGATATCGAGCTCCGGGCGGACCACCCGACGACGGCGGCGACCCGCTGAGAAACCGAAGAGCAGGACCGCGACCGCCGCTCCAGCCGCGAAGCCGAGCAGGATGGCTCGTCCGGCGGAAAGCGCTCCGATCATCGAATGAGATCCCGGCTCGAAGACGCCGCCCGCATCAGGCCCCGCCCACGCAGAACGGCCCTTCCGGCGACTGGTGGATCGTGTTGGTTCCCCGCGGAGGCCCGGGAACGATCTTGGAGGTGTCGACGGCTACGGTCGTCCCCTGGACCTTCACGGCGAACCGGTGCAGCCCGGTCGGTGCGGGCCCGAGCTGGTATTCGCCGGCGTAGTTGTATTTCGATCCGTGGCACGGGCACTCGAACCACCGGCTCTGGTCGCAGAACGGGACCCGGCATCCGAGGTGCGCGCACTTCTGATAGATGGCCATGAGCCCGTCCGAGACGATCCCCTCATACGGACCGCCGGCCTCGCCCCCATCGCCGCTGTAGTTGATGAGGTAGAAGCGGCCGGCTCCATAGTAGTAGGGCTGCCGGCTCTCCTGGATCTGGTTCTTGATGTTGTCCAGGGTGTCCGGGACGGTGATCAGGGAGCCGAACCCGCTCAGCTTCGGCCACAGGAACGCGATGCTCGCCCCGCCGAACTGCGCGGTGAACACTCCGAGTGACGCGAGCAAGCTGCCGCGCAGGAAATCACGGCGCGAGACCACGGAGCCCGCCCGCCCGCCTCCCGCACCGGCGCCGGGCCGGCCGGGGATCGGCGCAGCCCCGCCCTCTCCGGCTGCGGCGAGCGCGCGCTGTGAGCGGCGGGCGCGAATGAACACCGCGGCCAGCAGCATCACGAACACGCCGAAGAGGACGACGATGAGTCCGGTCGCCACCGTCGACGAAGAGATGGCGAGGAACGTCACAGGTCGAAGAACAGGCCTTGGCTCCACGGCCAGACCCAGTTAAAGCCCGTGCCGCGGAAGAACGATCCGGCGATGGTGAGCGTTGCCCCGAACATGAAGAGCATGGTGAAAAGCGTGATGGCGAGCTTGCGGTCGCCCGGCTTGGTGCTCGGATTGCGATCGACATAGGGAACCGCCGCAAGGCCCACGAGAATGAGCGTCGGGATGATCACGCCCGCGATCTGCGGGTGGAAGTAACGCAAGAGCTCCTGAAGGCCCAGGAAGTACCACGGAGCCTTCGACGGGTTCGGGGTCAGGTTCGGGTTCGCCAGCTCGCGCAGCGGTGCGTTCACCACCGTCGAGAAGATGACCAAAATCACCGAGACGACGAGGAGCGCGACGAACTCCTCGATCATCAGGTGGGGGAAGGTATTGATGCGGTCGCCCTGTTCTCGCTCCACCCGCTGGATTCCTTCGGGCGGAACGAGGGCCAGCAGCCGGTGCTTGTCCGGAGCCCCCGGCTTGGGCGAAGGCGCCCGTCCGGTCGGCGGCGGAGCCGTCCTGGGAGCTGCCGGCGGAGGCGCGTAGAGCATTCCGGGGGCACCCGCCGGAGCCGCGGCCGCCGCTGCCGCGGGGACCGGCGCGGCCTGTGGAACTGCCCCTCCATCGCCCTGGGCCGAAGCGGGTTCTCGCTCGGCCGGAGCTCGCTGGGCTCGCTCCGGTTCGCCGTGCACCTTTCGGTAGGCCCGAACCGCCGCGGACTTGGCCCGGCCCTCCGCGACGCGTCGGTCCGTTCCCTTGGCCAGCTCGGCCTGAAGCGTCTGGTCGAAGACTTCCTGGTCCAGAGGCGTTTCTTCTCGCTGCGACATCGCTCGCTCCTACAGCGGTCCGCTGATTCCGCCGTCCTTGCGGATTCTCCAGAAGTGGACGGCGAGGAAGATCACCAGGATGAAGGGCAGGAACAAAATGTGGAAGACGTACCACCGGAGCAGGGTTTCCGGGCCGACCTGGATCCCCGACAGCAAGATGAACTTGGCCTGATCCGGAATGAGCGGTGAGTTCCCGGCGATTCCCTCCGCGATGGTGACCGCCCAGATGGAGAGCTGATCCCACGGGAGCAGGTAGCCGGTGAACGACAGCCCGAGGGTCAGGAACAGGAGGATCACCCCGACCACCCAGTTGAATTCGCGGGGAGGCTTGTACGCCCCGGTGTAGAAGACGCGCGCCATGTGCAGTGTCACCGTGATCACCATGAGGTGAGCGCCCCACCGGTGGATGTTTCGAACCAGGTCTCCGAAGATCACGTTGTTTCGGATGTTGAGCATGTCGCTGTAGGCCTGGGCGGCGGCCGACGAGGAGTCCACGGTCGGGCGGTAGAAGAACATCAGGAAGATCCCCGTCACGGTCAGCAGGATGAAGAGGAAGAACGACAGGCCACCCAGGCAGAACGTGTATGTCAGCTTGAGCCCATGCCTTTTGATTTTGACCGGATGGAGGTGGTACAGGACGTTGTTCATCATCGCCAGCGCCCGGTCGCGCTGGGTGTCCTTGTAGCCCTTCCTGAAGATCGATCCCGGCCGGAAGATGGACTTCCAGAGCTCCGTCTCTCGGACGGCGTCCATGACCTCCATTGGCCGGGGCGGCTTCGGGATTCGGTCTCGCAGTTTCAAGGGCGCTCGAGTCTCCTTACGTCTTTCTCTTATTCGACCTCAGCGTCGACTCTCTGCGACGTTGGGACCGCAGCCATCGTCCGCGCTCCGGAGCTCTCCTCCGGCAACCGCGCATAGTAGAGGCAATCGCTGGGGCATCGCTCGACGCACACCGAGCAACGGGTGCAGGCGTTGTCGTCCACCACGAAGATGGCGTACGAGTTCTCGACCTCGGCTTCCACGGAGTCGTCGCCGGCTTCCTGAACGATGCCGGGGTCGAGCATGAAGATGCAGTTCCAGGGGCACACGTCCTCGCACGCCCGGCAAAGGATGCACGGTTCGGGGTCCAGCATGAGGTGCTTGGGGGACCGAACGCCCTGTTTCAGCCACTCGGGATCGACGGACTCGAGCGTGTAATCGGTTTTGATGTCGACTTCGGTCTTTACGAACGGCATTGCTTCAGTTCACCTCGTCTGGCGGCGTCATCGGTACCCGCCTGTGGGCCGGCTCTCGCTCTCGCTGCGAAGCCGTCGCCGCCACTTTTGAATGTAGTAGCTGAAGACAATGAAGGTCACCACCGGACCGTTCCACAGCATGATGGCCACGACGTCGCGGGCCTTGAAGAGCCAGAACTTGCTTGCCCGCCAGCCGAGCTTCTGGTCCGCGAAGTACAGCCACCACGACGGAATGACCGCGATGCCGATGATGCCGATGAACCACATCATCAGAGAGAAGACGACCGCTTTGGTCCAGGTCCATTCGAAGTCCCGAACGAAGACGCCGATGCGGTCCACAACGGGAGCGAGGCGCTCCTGGATGCGCTTCGGGACGAACCGCAAAAGGAGCTGTATCAACTTGTGAATCCTTTCACAAGCATCGAGCGACAGTATTCAAGGAAGGCGCCCGTTCTGCAACCCCTCGCCCACAGAGTTAGCTGCGACGATGAGCGGGACATGGTCGGTGATGTCGCCCGGGGGGTGGGCGAGTGGTGGGCTCCGTTTCTCGCGCTGGCCGCGGGGGCGGTTTCGTTCGCTTCCCCCTGCGTCCTTCCGCTCGTCCCGGGCTATCTGGCCTTCGTGACGGGCGGAGACACACCAGAGGAACAGAGCCGGCGCCGGATCGCCCCGCTCCTGCTCTTCATTCTTGGGTTCTCCCTGGTGTTCACCCTCATCGGCGGCTTCGCCGCCTCGTCGGTGAGCAGATGGCTGCATTCGGCCGCGGTCCAGCGGGCCGCAGGGGCGGTGGTCCTCGCCTTCGGCGTCTTCCTGCTGCTCTATGCGTTTCGACTCGGGCTCCCGTGGCTCTACCGGGAGTCGCGCCCGTTTCTGACCCGCGTTAAACCCGGCCCGGCCGCCGCCCTTCCGCTGGGTATGGCGTTCGCCGTTGGGTGGACGCCCTGCATCGGGCCGGTGCTCGGGGCCATTCTGACGTTGGCGGCGAGCCAGGGGAGCACAGCGAGGGCCGTTCTGCTCTTGGGGTTCTACTCGCTTGGGCTGGGGATCCCGTTCTTCCTTGTGGGGGTCGGTGTGCGGCGCCTTCTGGGCGCGTTCAGGTTCATCGCCCGCAACTACCACTGGATCGCCGGCGCGAGCGGCGTTCTGCTGTCGGTCATCGGGGTGTTGCTCCTCACGGGAACCTGGACCACGCTGTTGAATCCGGTTCTCCGGTTCGTCGAACGGTTCACGCCGGCGCTCTAGGCGAACGCGCCCTTGTGACCACGCGGCATACTGAGGAGCGATGCCGACCCGAGTCAGATGGCTCGCCGCGAGCAGCACCGCCGTCACGGTCCTCTTGATCGCCGTTGGCGGCGTGGTCCGCGCAACGGGATCGGGGCTCGGATGTCCCGGATGGCCGCGGTGTTTCGGCCGCTGGATCCCACCCTTCGAATACCACGCCGTCATCGAGTACAGCCACCGATTGGTCGTCTTCGCAGACGTCGTGCTGATCGGGTTGTTTGCGGCCGCGGCGCTGTTTGGGGCGCGTCGCCACCGGCGCGTCATGGCGCTCGCCATCGCCTCGTTCGTGCTGGTGTTCTTCCAAGCCGCGCTCGGGGCGATCGTGGTGAAGGCGGAGCTCCAGCCACTCCTGGTGACGGCCCATTTCGCCACTGCGATGGTGCTCCTCGCGGTGTTGACGCTCGCCACCGTGGCGGCCCTTTCGCCTGACGCGGGTCGCCAACGAGGACGACTGTCCGCGCTGGCTTGGGGCACGGCGGCCTCGATCTTCGTGCTCCTGGTCGTCGGGGCATACGTGCGCGGAGAGGGCGCCAGCCTCGCCTTCCGCGATTGGCCGCTCATGAACGCCGATCTGGTCCCCAGGCTGGATTCTTTCAAGCAGGCCCTCCACTTTTCGCACCGGGTTCTGGCCGTCGTCGTCGCGGTGCTGGTGACTGCCCTGGCGGTGAAAGGCCGGCGCGAGCGAAAGGAGAACCGACCGTTCGCCACTCTGGTGTTCCTCCTTGGCGCTCTCTTCGTCACACAAGTCCTGGTTGGAGCGGCCAATGTTTGGAGCAGGTTGGCGCCCGCCGCGGTGGCGGCTCACGTGGGGCTTGCCGGCCTTATCTGGGCTGTGGCTGTGGCGGCCGCGGCGACCGCGAGATGGCAGTCGCTCCCGTCCCCGAAACCGGTTCTGGAATTCGCCGACCGATCGCCTCAGCTGGTGCACCAGTCATGAGGACGCTCTCGGACGCACGGGTCGCCGGGCGGGAGCGGGCAGACGTTCGAGGCGTTCTTTGGAGCTATCTCAGCCTGACCAAACCCCGAATCGTTCTTCTTCTGCTGGTGACGACCGTTCCCTCGATGATCCTGGCGGCCGGGAGGCTGCCATCCGTCTGGCTGATCGGCGCGACGCTGGTCGGTGGAACGGCGCTTGCCGGCGGTGCGAACGCCATCAATCAGTACCTCGAGCGCGACATCGACCGGCTCATGACCAGAACCCGGCAACGAGCGCTGCCTTCAAGGGCGATCGAGCCCTGGTCCGCGCTGGCCTTTGGCATGGCCCTGGCGGCAGCGGGATTCGTCTGGCTCGCGGTCGCCGTGAACCTTCTCGCCGCCCTGCTGGCGCTTTCGGGCTTCGCGTTTTATCTCCTGATCTACACGTCGTGGCTCAAACCCTCGTCCCCCCAGAACATCGTCATCGGCGGGGCCGCGGGCGCCGTCCCCGTCCTCGTTGGGTGGGCCGCGGTGACCGGCACGGTCGGGCTCGCCGCATGGGTGCTGTTCTCCATCGTGTTCTTCTGGACGCCGCCGCACTTCTGGGCGCTCGCCCTCCGGTATGAGGACGACTACTCGGCCGCCGGGATCCCGATGCTTCCAGTGGTCGCCGGCAACGCGGAGACGACCAAGCGAATCCTCCGCTACTCCGCCGTCTTGGTCCTGGCGACCCTGGCCCTGTATCCCCTCGCCCACATGGGACTGTTGTATCTGGTCGCCGCGGCGGGGCTCGGGGCCGTGTTCATCGTTCGTGCGCTTCAGCTGCGCGCGGCCCAAACGATGCCGTTCGCGGTGAAGCTCTTTCGGTACTCGATCCTCTACCTGACGCTCCTCTTCGGGGCCGTGGCGGTCGATGTGCTGGTTCGCTTTTGAGGGGTTGCGCGTAACGTGATGTATCTTCCCGTCGGCTCGCATTCGAGGGATCGAACAGCTCGATGTCACGGAGAACCATGACGGCCAACGCCAGAAAGCGGTTGTTCGTCTCCGCGTCGGTCGCGGCCGGTTCGCTGTTGCTCTCAGCCTGCGGGACGAACCTGCCGCAGAACCCCCTGAACCCCGAGGGTCCCTATGCGCGACGCGAGGACTCGCTGTTCAACTGGGTCTTCATCATCGCCGTGATCGTTTTCTTCCTGGTCGAAGGACTGCTGGTCTACGTTCTGTACCGATTCCGGCATCGTCCGGGCCGGGCCATCCCCACGCAGGTTCACGGCAACAGCCGGATGGAGATCGCCTGGACCATTGCGCCGGCGGTCTTGCTGGCGGCCATCGCTGTCCCCACCATCGTCACGATCTTTTCGCTCGCCGGCAGACCCGCGGGCGCGATGGACATCCGTGTGGTCGGACACCAGTGGTGGTGGCAGGCCGAGTACCCATCCTCTCGGGTGGTCACGGCCAACGAGATCCACATCCCGACCGGCCGCCCCGTGGTGTTCAGCATCACCTCGAACGACGTCATCCACAGCTTCTGGGTGCCAAAGCTCGCCGGCAAGCAGGACCTCGAGCCCGGACGAACGAATCACATCTTGATGCAGGCCGACCGTCCTGGGGTCTACCTCGGCCAGTGCGCGGAGTACTGCGGGCTTTCTCACGCCAACATGCGTTTGAGAGTCATCGCCGACCGTCCGGCGGACTTTCAGGCGTGGCTGTCGTCGCAGCAGCGAGCCGCGGGCCAGCCGCCGGCTGCAGCCCTGCAAGCGCTGCAGAACCACGGATGCGGCGGCTGCCACACCATCAACGGGGTTCAGGGATTGGTGGGGACCATCGGGCCGAACCTCACCCACTTCGGCGCTCGCAAGACCTTGGCCGGGGCCATTCTCGACAACACACCGGAGCAACTGGCGATGTGGTTGCGAAACCCACCGGCAGTGAAACCGGGCGCCGACATGCCCAACTTGCATCTGCGGCCCGACGAGATTCGGGCGCTGGTAGCGTACCTGCAGAGCCTGAAGTGACCGAGGGACAAGGGGCGACATGGCCACGGTAGCGTCCGAGTCCGGAGGCGTCGAACGCCGGGCGTGGTTCCGAAGACCAGAAGCGACCACCGGATGGTGGAGTTGGGTCACCACCGTCGACCACAAGAGGATCGGCGTCCTCTACGGCGTGACCGCTTTCTCCTTTTTCTTGATCGGCGGCGTGGAAGCGCTGCTGATTCGAATGCAGCTGGCTCGTCCCAACGGCCACGTCCTCACCGCTGACGCTTATAACCAGATCTTCACCATGCACGGCCTGACCATGATCTTCCTGGTCGTCATGCCCATGGCCGGCGCGTTCTTCAACTTCTTGCTGCCGCTGATGATCGGAGCGCGAGACGTCGCCTTCCCGCGCCTCAACGCGTTCAGCTACTGGGTGTTCCTGTTCGGCGGTCTCTTCATCTACAGCTCCTTCCTGCTAGGCGGCGCGCCGAACGGAGGGTGGTTCGGATACGCGCCGCTCAGCGAAACGCTCCCCGGCCACAACATGGACTTCTACGCGCTCGGGCTGCTGATCCTCGGGATCTCCTCAACCGTCTCGGCGATCAACTTCCTGGTCACGATCGTGAACCTCCGCGCGCCGGGCATGAGCTTCATGCGCATGCCGGTCTTCGTGTGGATGACGTTCGTGACGTCGTTCCTGCTGGTGTTCGCCCTGCCGGTTCTCACGATCGGGCTCTTCGAGCTGCTGTTCGACCGAATGTGGGGAACGAACTTCTTCCGCGCCGCCGCCGGCGGTGATCCGGTGCTGTGGCAGCACCTGTTCTGGTTATTCGGACACCCCGAGGTGTACATCTTGATCCTCCCGGCCATGGGGATCGTCTCCGAGGTGCTTCCCGTGTTCGCCCGGAAGCCGCTGTTCGGCTATCCGGTGGTGGTGTTCTCCGGAATCGCCATCGGGTTCATGGGGTGGGGGGTCTGGGCTCACCACATGTTCGCGGTCGGCCTGGGGCCCGTGGCCAACTCCGCGTTCGCCCTATCGACGATGTTCATCGCGGTCCCCACGGGGGTGAAGATCTTCAACTGGCTCGCCACCCTTTGGGGGGGCGATATTCGATTCAAGACCCCGATGCTGTTCTCCCTGGGGTTCATCGCGATGTTCATCATCGGCGGGCTGTCCGGAGTCACGCACGCCATCGTGCCGAGCGACTACCAGCAGACGGACACGTACTACATCGTGGCGCACTTCCACTACGTGCTGTTCGGCGGGAGCATCTTCGGGCTCTTCTCGGGCATCTACTACTGGTTCCCGAAGGTCACCGGCCGAATGATGTTCGAGGGCATCGGCAAGGTTCACTTCTGGCTCATGCTGCTCGGCTTCAACCTGACGTTCGCGCCGTTCCACATCCTCGGGCTTCAGGGCATGCCGAGGCGCATCTACCGGTACGGCGCCAACTTCGGGTGGAACATCTGGAACATGATGTCGACGATCGGCGCGTTCCTGATCGCCCTCTCCATCCTTGTGTTCGTCTACAACGTCGTGCGAAGCCTGCGCCGCGGTGAGGCATCGGGGAGCGATCCGTGGGACGCGCGGACGCTCGAGTGGAGCATCGACTCGCCGCCGAAAGCGCACAACTTCGACGAGGTTCCCGTGGTGCACGCCGTCGACGACTTCTGGCACCGAAAGTACGCTGAAGCCGAGGACGGCCGGTTGGTCCCCGCGGTCACGGGAGCCGCGGACGGCGAGGCGCATTCGGCGGATTCCGCCGGCGCCGCCACATCGCACGGTGGACATGACGATCACGGCGGACACGCCATCCACATGCCGTCGCCTTCGTACTGGCCGGTGGTCGCGGCGCTCGGGCTTCCGATCCTGGCGTACGGACTCTTGTTCTCCGTCCTCCTGGCGGTCGACGGAGTCCTCCTGCTGCTCCTCGGCCTGTTCGCCTGGGCGAACGAACCGAGCGCGGCGTAGGGGCGGCCGTCGTGGCACACGAAGTCGCTGCCGTGGAGCACGCCCCTCCCACCAGCACCGGGCTTTCCAACGTCAAGCTCGCGATGTGGGCCTTTCTGGGGTCCGAATGTCTGTTGTTCGGCGCGTTGATCTCGACGTTCCTGCTGTATCACGGCCGCCAGGTCACCGGCCTCAAGCCGCAGGACATCTACGACATCCCCTACACCTCGGTCAGCTCGTTCGTTCTTCTCATGAGCAGCCTGACGATGGTGTTGGCGCTCGCGGCGATTCAACGCGGCGATCACGCAAAGCTTCGCGTCTGGCTCATGGCGACGGCCCTGCTCGGCATGGCGTTCATATCCGGGCAGGTCTACGAATTCACCGTCTTCGTGAAGGAAGGCCTCTCCATCAAGACGAACGTGGTGGCGTCCAGCTTCTTCACTTTGACGGGATTCCACGGGGTCCACGTCACGGGCGGGATCCTGATGCTCCTGTCGCTGTTCGGCATGTCGCTGGATGGTCGCCTTCCCACCGAGCGCGCTGAAGCCGTTGAGATGGTCGGCCTGTACTGGCACTTCGTCGACATCGTGTGGATCGCCATCTTCACCATCGTGTATCTGATCCCGGCGGCGAGGGTGGGGTGATGGATCCCACCAGCTCCTCCACCGTCCAGGAAACGGCGCGCGCCACCGAAACGGAGGCCGCGGAACAGGAGCCCGAGCTCGCGCGACATCCCGGTCCGCGCGAATACGTCATGGTGGCGATCGTTCTGGCCATCGCCACGGCGATCGAGGTGGGCTGGTACTACCTGAACGTTCCCCACGCGCTGTTCATCGCGGCGCTCCTGCTGCTCTCGCTGTTGAAGTTCACCCTGGTTGTGCTGTGGTTCATGCACCTCCGGTTCGATGCCCGGATCTTCCGTCGACTGTTCATGACCGGCATCGTCCTGGCGATCGCGGTGTATGCGATCGTCCTGGCGACGTTCTTGCTGTAGGGACGATCCGGATGCAGCTGCCGCCCCTCCACGTGCATCTCGACGCCGTCGCGCTCGTGCTCGTGGTCGAAGGCGCGTATCTCCTCGCCCTTTCTCGTCTCGGCCCTCGAAGCGTCGCGCAGGGGGAGCGCGCTGCAACTCCCGCGCAGATCGCGTCGTTCACCGCAGGAGCGCTTTCGCTGGGGCTGGTGACCGCGTGGCCCGTTCACGACCTGGCCGAGCACTACCTCCTCAGCGTTCACATGGTTCAGCACCTGGTGATCTCCATGGTGGCGCCGCCGCTGTTGATCTACGGCACCCCGGCGTGGCTGCTTCGGCGGATCCTCTCGATCGAGCCGTTCAACTGGGCGGTGCGAAACCTGGCCCGCCCGTTCATCGCTCTGGTGTTATTCAACGTGGTGATCGTGGTGACGCACTGGCCGCTGGTCGTGGATCTGACGCTTCGTCATCACCCCGTCCACTTCCTGGCGCACCTCATTCTTTTTTCGTCCGCCGCGTTGATGTGGTGGCCCGCGCTGGACCCACTTCCGGAGATGCCCGGCCTGTCGTATCCCGGGCGGATGCTGTATCTGTTCCTTCAGTCGATCGTGCCGACGGTCCCCGCCTCGTTTCTCACGTTCGGGAGCTCGGCGCTGTACCGCTTCTACGCCGAGGCACCCCGCATCTGGGGGCTTTCGGCGCTCACCGACCAGCGGATCGCGGGCTTGATCATGAAGATCGTCGGAGGAGCGATTCTCTGGCTGTTCATCGCGGTGATCTTCTTCAAGTGGTTCGCTCAGGAGCACGCATCTCCTGGTTGGGACGCCCTCGAGTGGCACGGTGCCGGCCGCCAGCTTCGATCTGAGCTGAGCAAGCGATGAGCCAAGACCTCAACGAACGCGTGGAGGAAGTGGAGGAGGATCCTCGTCCGCGCCTCCCCCCGGTCGCGTACCCGCTGCTCGCGCTGATCTTCGGGGGGATCATCGTCTGGAGCTTCTCGCGGATCCTCCTTGCGGTCTCCGCCAACGCCGCGGTCATCGTCGCGACGCTTGCGGCGCTGAACATCCTGATCGGGGCGGCGCTCGTCGCCTACGGCCGGCGCGTACGAGGACGTTCGGTGGCGTTTCCCATCCTCATCGGCGCGGGAATCGCCGTGGTCGCTGCGGGCTTCGTGACGTGGGCTGTGGTGGGCGAACGCGCCCCCGAGGAGGAGGCCGCCGGACCGAAGGGAGGGGGCCCGGCGCAGTCGGTGACGCTCACCGCAAAGGAATTGAAGTTCGTGGAGACGAAGCTGACGTTCAAGGCCGAGAGCAAGGTCAGCTTGCGCGTCGTCAACCAGGATCAAGGCGTCCCTCACAACTTCGTTCTGTTCAACGGCGAGGACGAGTCCGGGTCGCAGATCTTTCGAGGACAGGTCGTCACCGGTCCGACCACCGCGACCTATTCGTTCACGGCCCCCGGACCCGGCAGCTACTTCTTCCACTGCGAGGTCCACCCGACCACCATGAAGGGGACCGCGATAGTTGGCGGAGCCGGCGGCGCGCCGGAGCCGGGCGATGGTTCGAGCAGTCCAGGAACCGCGCCGGGCCAAGGAGGAACCACGGCGGGGGCCGTTCCCCTCGAGGCGAAGAACATCTCGTTCGTCGAGAAGCAGCTGTCAGTTGCGGCAGGCGGGCAGGTGGCGGTCAAGTTCACCAACTCGGACAACGGCGTTCCGCACAACTTCGCGGTCTACGAGGACAAGAGCGCCACCAAGGTGCTGTTCAGAAGCGACCCGTTTCCCGGGCCGGCCACCAAGACGCTCACGTTCAAGGCGCCCTCGCCGGGCAGCTACTTCTTCCGGTGCGACATCCACCCGACCCAGATGTCGGGCACCTTCGTCGTCACCTGAGCCGAGCTGCGAATCGCGTTTGCCGCCCTCCACAGCAGGAGTAGGATGAGCTTGTGAAACGTTTCACAAAGTCCGGTGGCGTCCCGAAACCGCAGCGTAGAGGGCCCGGGCGGCGCCCCGGCGTCAATCGCCGAAGGGGCACGTAGACGGCCACCATCGAAACCGACGTCCTTTGCGTCGGCGCGGGGCCAGGCGGCTCCGCCACGGCTTATCACCTTGCCAGGCACGGCGTCGACGTCCTTCTTGTCGACAAGGCGATCTTTCCGCGGGAGAAGGTCTGCGGCGATGGGCTCACCCCCCGTGGCGTTCGGGCCCTCGAGCGAATGGACATCGACCCGACCGACGCTGGCTTCACCCAGGTCACCGGCCTCAGGACCTACGGCGTCGACGGCGTGGTGATCGATCTTCCCTGGCCAAAGCTTCGAGACTTCCCGGCGCTCGGGGTTGTGCGGACACGGTTCGAGTTCGACCACCTGTTGGTCCAGAAGGCCGAAAAGGCCGGCGCGCGATTCATGCAGGGCGTCGAGGCGACCAAGCCGCTGATGCGCGACGGCTGGGTCACCGGCGCCGTCATCAAGGAGAACGGCACGACGAGCGAGGTTCGAGCGAAGTACGTCATCGCGGCCGACGGCGCGTCGAGCCGGTTCGCCGGACAGGCCGGAGTGCGGAGGGACGAATCGCGGCCCATGGGAATCGCCGCGCGCCGGTATTACCGAAGCAGTCACCCGGCCGAGCCGGTCCTCGAAGCGTTCGTGAACCTCAAAGACGAGGCGACCGGCGGTGTGATGGCGGGCTACGGGTGGATCTTCCCGGTCGGCGACGGTGTGGTGAACGTCGGGGCGGGACTTCTGAACACGTTCACGCGGTTCAAGGAAATTTCCGCGCGGAAGCTCCTCGACGTATTCCTCGCCCAGCTGCCGCCGGAGTGGGGCATCACCGAAGAGACCGCGGTCGGTCCGGTTCTTTCAGGACCGATCCCCATGGGAATGAATCGCGAACCCCTCGCCGTCCCCGGGATGCTGCTCGTCGGTGACGCGGCCGGCATGACCAATCCGTTCAACGGCGAAGGGATCGCCTACGCGATGGAGAGCGGCGAGCTCGCTGCCGAACTGGTGGTTGATGCGCTTGCCCGCAACCGGCCCGCCATCGCGCAGATGTACCCAACGCTCCTCCGCGAGCGATACGGGCGCTACTACTCCATCGGTCGTAATTGGGTCCGAATGATCGGCCATCCGACGTTCATGAAATACGCCGTGAAGCACGGCTTTCCGCGCCGCAAGGCGATGGAGTTCGCGCTCCTGTTCATGGCGAACCTGACCGACGGCAAGACCGGTTCGAAGAAGGACAAGCTGATGCACGCCCTGATCTCGATGGCGCCCCGCCAATAGCGTGAACGACGGATTCCTCCCGATCGTGCTCCTCGGGCTCCTGGTAGGAGCCTTCGCCGTTTTGTCGCTGGGAGCGTCGGCGCTCCTCCGGCCATCGAGGCCAAACCGGGTCAAGGTCTCTCCCTATGAGTCGGGGATCCAGCCGGTGCGCCTGCCGAGGTCGACACGCTTTCCGATCAAGTTCTACGTCGTGGCGATGCTCTTCATCATCTTCGACATCGAGACGATCTTTCTCTACCCGTGGGCCGTGGCGTTCCGGTCGCTCGGGCTCTTCGGTCTGGTCGAGATGCTGGTGTTCATCGGACTGGTGTTCGTCGCGTTCGTCTACGTGTGGCAGAAGGGCGGTCTCGACTGGGAGGGACCGCAGCGAGCAGCGCGCGGCACGACCGCGGTGGGGTACGAACCACTTCCGGCGATCGTCGAGCGCGGACCGGGCGAACACCCGAACGTCGCGCCGGTCGCGAGGGGGCGCACCTAGCCATGCCGGTTCAGCGAATTCCTGGCGTGGCGACCGGACAGACAGATGCCGAGATCGAGGAAGAGGTCCACCGAGGCATCCTGACCACGACGCTCGGCAAGGGACTCGCATGGGCACGGAAGAACTCGATGTGGCCCGCGACCTTTGGTTTGGCCTGTTGCGCCATCGAGATGATGGCGAGCGGCGCGGCGCACTACGACCTGGCGCGGTGGGGGATGGAGATCTTTCGGGCGTCTCCCAGACAGGCCGACCTGATGATCGTTGCGGGCCGGGTCGCGCAGAAGATGGCGCCCGTTGTTCGTCAGATCTACGACCAGATGCCGGAACCGAAGTGGGTCATCTCCATGGGGGTCTGCGCGTCGACCG
>DASVPT010000163.1:0-6472 GCA_036389535.1 Actinomycetota bacterium | reverse complement strand
CCGTGATCGTCGGGGTTCCCAAAGAGGTCAAGGACAACGAATACCGCGTGGCCCTCACTCCAGAGGGTGCCCGCGAGCTCACCCATTCCGGCCACACCGTCCTGATCCAACAGGACGCCGGCGTCGGATCCTCGTTGACGGAAGACCGCTACCGGAAGGCCGGTGCGGAGATCGTCGGCGGCGCGAAGGACGTCTGGGACGCCGCCGACATGATCCTCAAGGTCAAGGAGCCCATTCAGCAGGAGTACGACCTCCTCCGAGAGGGCCAGATCCTCTTCACGTACCTGCACCTCGCGGCGAGCAAGGAGCTCACGGAGCTGCTCGCGCAGCGCAAGGTCTCGGCGGTGGCATACGAGACGGTTCAGCTTCCCGATGGGCGCCTTCCGTTGCTGGCGCCGATGAGCGAGATCGCCGGCCGGATGGCGCCGCACGTCGGGGCCAGGCTGTTGGAGAAGGAGTACGGGGGCCGAGGCGTCCTGATGGGCGGGGTCTCCGGTGTCCGGCCCGCGAAGGTCCTGGTGCTCGGGGCGGGGATGGCCGGGTCGAACGCCGCATGGATCGCCGCCGGAATGGAGGCCGAAGTGGTGGTTCTGGACAAGAGCCTCGACAAGCTTCGATTCATCGACCAGATCCACAAGGGCCGCATCATGACCCTGATGTCGGACCAGCTCACGCTGGAGCAGCGGGTTCGCGAGTCGGACGTGGTGATCGGAACGGTCCTGGTGCCCGGAGCCAAGGCGCCGAAGCTCGTGACCAGGGAGATGGTGGCCTCCATGCGTCCCGGATCGGTGGCGATCGACATCTCCGTCGACCAGGGTGGCTGCATCGAGACGTCCCGCATGACCACGCATTCCAACCCTACGTATGTCGAAGAGGGCGTGGTCCACTACTGCGTGGGAAACATGCCCGGCGCCGTTCCGAACACCTCGACATACGCGCTCACCAACGTGACCCTGCCGTATGCGATCGCCATGGCGGACAGGGGCCTGGAGGACGCCATGCGCGAAGATTCGGCGCTCGCGGGCGGGCTGAACACGTACGGCGGCGCGGTGACCAACAAGGCGGTGGCCGAGGCGCACGACCTCGACTGGACGCCCGTTTCGTCGTCCGTCCCCGGCGTGGAGACCTGACCGGGCGCTTCGTGAAGCCCTCGCCTCCTATCGAGGAGCGCGTCATCGGCGAACCGCTCCGTCGTCAGATCCCGCGCTTCCTGGACTACCTTTCCGTCGAACGGGGGTTGTCGAAGAACACCCTCGAGGCGTACCGCCGGGACCTCAGGCGATACGCCAGATACCTCGCCACTCGAGAGGTCGATGACGCCACGCTCGTCGACGAACGACTGATCTCCTCCTTCGTGGCGTTTCTTTCCGACGCGCGCCATTCGGACGGAGTGCGGTACCGCGCCTCATCGGTGGCCCGCACCCTCGCCGCGGTGAGGATGTTCCACCTCTTTCTTCTGCGTGAGGGCGACACGGCGGTGAACCCCGCCGAAGGTGTGGCTCGTCCGAAGGTGCCGCGTACCCTTCCGAGACCGCTGGACGTCGGCGACGTCGAGGCGATGCTCGCCGCGGTCTCTACGGGCGACACGGCGGGACTGAGGGACCGAGCCATCCTCGAGACGCTGTACGGCGCCGGGCTTCGCATCTCGGAGCTCATCGGGCTCGACGTGGACGATATCGACGTGGACGAGGGGAGCGTTCGGGTGTTCGGAAAGGGCAGCAAGGAACGTCTCGTGCCCTTGGGGAAGTACGCGCTGGCGTCGGTGGACGCGTATCTGCGGCGGGTCCGGCCCAACCTCGCCGGCTCGAACTCCGGCGCGGCGCTCTTCCTCAACCAGCGCGGCGGGCGCCTGACCCGGCAGGGAGTCACCAAGATCTTGAAAGCGGCGGCGGTGAAGGCCGGAATCGTCAAGCGGGTCACGCCGCACAGCTTCCGGCATTCCTTCGCCACGCACCTGCTGGAAGGTGGTGCCGACGTTCGAGTCGTTCAGGAGCTGTTGGGCCACGCCACGCTGACCACGACGCAGGTCTACACGCTGGTCAGCGGGCAGCGGCTTCGCGAGGAGTACTACAACGCGCATCCTCGGGCGCGAATGACCGATTCCCCGAACCCGCCTGCCCGGCGGTCCAAGCGAACGGCGAACGCCTGATGGCCATGGTGGATCGTCCGATCGTTCTCCTTGTGTGCGACTCGTTTGGGGTGGGGGAGGCCCCCGACGCGGAGCGCTACGGAGACGCGGGCTCGGACACCCTGGGGCATGCCGCCGAGGCCGCGGCGGGATTGGACGCGCCGAACTTCGGCCGGCTCGGGCTCGGGTGCCTGACCGAGGTGAAGGGTGTCCCGTGCGAACCAGGCCCCGGGACCGCACACGGACGGCTCATGGAGCGCTCGGCGGGAAAGGACTCCACGACCGGCCACTGGGAGATCGCCGGAGTTGTGCTGGAGCAGCCCTTTCCCACCTATCCCGCCGGTTTTCCGCTGGAGGTCATCGAGGCCTTCGAGCTGGGGATCGGCCGCGAGGTCCTGGGGAACGTTCCGGCCTCGGGGACCGACATCCTGGAGCAATTGGGCGAGAGCCATTTGGAGACGGGACGTCCGATCGTCTACACCAGCGCGGATTCGGTGTTCCAGGTGGCAGCCCACGTCGATGTCGTTCCGGTA
Organism: Actinomycetota bacterium; assembly: GCA_036389535.1. GTDB lineage: Bacteria > Actinomycetota > UBA4738 > UBA4738 > UBA4738 > JALYGK01. Next base: position 3,811 of record DASVPT010000163.1, on the reverse strand, counting down.
GAGCAGCTCTACGCGTGGTGCCAGATCGCCCGGGACATCCTGGACGGCGTCCACCGGGTCGGCCGAGTCATCGCTCGGCCCTTCGCCGGGAGTCCTGGTTCGTTCGTCCGCGTCGCCGGCCGCCGGGACTTCTCGGTCCTGCCGCCCCACCCCACCCTTCTGGACTTCGTTCACGACGCCGGAATCCCGGTGTACGGCGTCGGAAAAATCCAGGATCTCTTCGCCTGTCGCGGCCTAACGGAGGCGGAGTACTCGGACTCGAATGATCACGGGATCGATCTGACGCTCGAGTACTTGAGACGCCCCGCGCCGTCGCTCGTGTTCACGAACCTCGTCGACTTCGATTCCAAGTACGGACATCGCAACGACCCGGACGGCTACGCGCGCTGCGTCGAGGCGCTCGATCGGCGGCTTCCCGAGCTCGAACGGGCCCTCGATGGCGGACTCCTGTTTCTCACCGGCGACCATGGGTGCGACCCGACCACCCCTCCCACGGATCATTCACGCGAATACACGCCGCTGCTGATCTCCGGCGTGAAGGACCGCACGGCCGTGGATGTCGGGACCAGGATCGGATTTGGAGACATCGGAGCGACCATCGCCGAGCTCCTCGGCGTGCAGACCGAGGGCCTGACCGGCACGAGCTTTGCGGATCAGCTCACGTAATGAGGGTCCCGGCGCAGGGCGGTTAGGGTAGATGGCCGTGACAAGCTCCGGGCTGATCGCGGCCACCCTTACTCTCCACTCGGTTCTCTTCACGCTGTATTTGGCGGCGGGTCTTGTCGTCTCCCTGCTCATCCACGAGCTCGCCCACGCCGTGGTGGCGGTTCGCCTCAAGGACCCCACGCCGCGTCAGACGGGAAGGCTCACTCTGAATCCGCGAGCGCACGCGGATCCCTTCGGGACGGTGATCCTTCCCGCGATCCTGTTGCTGCCGAGGCTGTTCGGCTCAGCCCTCTTCCCTGTCTTCGCGTACGCCAAGCCGCAGGCGGTGAACCTGTGGGCCGGTCGGCGAAGGATCGTGGCCGTCGCGGCGGCGGGACCGCTAGCGAACCTGGTCGCGGCGGTGGTGTTTGGGGCGATATTCCGACTTACCCCGGAGGGGGAGCTCTCGCGACTGCTCGGTGCGCTGGTGCAGGTCAATGTGACGATGGCGGTGATTCACCTGATCCCACTTCCTCCGCTCGACGCGTCTCGGGTGCTCGCGACCTACCTCACGGGTAGAGCCCAGGAGGTCTACCTGGGTTGGGATCCGTTGGGTGCACTCTTCGTTCTGGTCATCTTCTTCATCTTCCCGGGCATCATCTTCGCGTTCGTCGGGGTCGTCGGAGGAGGCATCTGCCAGATCGTGGCCGGAGCGACCTGCATTTGAGGGTGCCGCGCCACAGTCAAATGATTGAACCGGCCCACCCGCGCCCATACGATGGCTCGCATCGGACGCCCTGACCCTTCTCCCGCCATCGCCGACCAACCCGTCATGAGTGACGTAGACACCCCCCAATCCGAGTTCGCCGTCGAGCTTCCTCTCTTCTCGGGCCCGTTCCGCCTTTTGGCCAGCCTCATCCTCGACCAGAAGATCGACGTCTGCGACGTGCCGGTGGCCCGGGTGACCGACGCATTCGTGAACGACGGACTGGAGGCGCTCGCGAGGTGGACGCTGGAGGAGACCACCTGGTTCGTGGCGATGTGCGCGTCGCTGCTGGAGCTGAAGGTCGGCCGGCTGCTTCCACGCCCGGCGCCGGACACCGAAGAGGATCTGGTCGACGGCATCTCGCCCGACCTTCTGTACGCACGGAGCCTCGAGCTCGCTGCGTTTCGCCGCGTCGCCGAGGCCCTCGAGCGGATGATCGCCGACGCCGCTCTGATGGCCCCGCGAACGGCCGGACCGCCGCCCGAGCTCGCTCACCTGTACCCCGACGTCATGGAGAAAGTGACGCCCGACGCCCTTCATCACATGGCGGCCGCGCTGTTCGCACCGCGCTCGGACCTCGACCTCTCGCATGTGACTCCGATTCGCGCGTCGCTGGCCGACGCGCTGACCGAGATGCGGGTACGCCTCCAGCGGCACGGTGAAGTGCGGTTCAGCGAGCTCGTTGAGGATCGAAGCGAACGCATCGACATCGTCATTCGCTTTCTCGCGCTGCTGGAGCTGCACCGCGAGGGAAGGGTGCACGTGAGTCAGGCCGAGCGCTTCGGGGATATTCGAATCCGCTGGGAGGCCGATCAGCCCACGGCGGAGAACGGAAGGGGGACGTGACCTCGTGGTGACCGGGGAGATGCGACGGGCGCTCGAAGCGATCCTTTTCCTGGCCGACGAACCGGTGACCTCGTTGAACCTCGCCCAGCTCATGGAGATCGGGCGGCGCGACGTGGAAGACGCGCTCCGGGCGATGGCCGAGGACTATCGAGCTCGGGACTCCGGGTTCGTGCTGATCGAGGTGGCTGGAGGATGGCGCCTCATGACCCATCCCGAAGCGGCGCCATTCGTCGAACGGTTCGTCCTGTCGTCGCGTCACGCCCGACTGACCAAAGCGTCGCTGGAGACGCTCGCCATCGTGGCGTACAAGCAACCGGTCACGCGCCACCAGGTCTCCAGCATCCGGGGCGCCGACTCCGACGGAGTGCTGCGGGCGCTGGTGGAACGCGGACTGATCGAGGAGGTCGGGCGGAGCGACGGTCCCGGACGCGCCGTGCTGTACGGGACGACCACCGAGTTCCTGGAGCGGTTGGGACTGGCGTCGCTGGCAGACCTCCCGCCGGTGGCCCCGCTGTTGGGCGCGGATGCCGGAGACCGAACCTAATCTCGAGCGAGTTCAAAAGACGCTCGCCCGAGCCGGGTTCGGCTCCCGCCGAAGCGTCGAGGACTTGATTCGGGAAGGCCGGGTTCGAATCGGAGGGCGGGTCGCCGTCTTGGGCGATCGGGTGGACTCGACGCGCGATCGAATCACCGTGGACGGCGCGCCCATTCCGGCGGATCCAGAGCTCAGGTACTTCGCCTTCAACAAGCCACGCGGCGTCACCACAACCATGCGGGACGCGCACGCCGCCCGGACGCTCGCCGAATTCCTTCCGCCGGGGCCGAGGGTGTTCCCGGTTGGACGCCTGGACCGCGATTCGGAGGGGTTGTTGTTCCTGATGAACGACGGCGAGCTGGGGCGCCGCCTCCAGCATGCCCGGTTCGGCGTGGAGAAGGAGTACCTGGTTGAGGTGGAGGGCGTCGTGCCGCGGGCTACGCTTCGCCAGCTGACCGACGGGGTTCGTCTGGAGGACGGGATCGCCCGGGCGGTCCGCGCGCACGGTCTCTCCACGGCTGGCCGGCGGTCGTCGTTGTTCATCGTGTTGCACGAGGGGCGGAAGCGACAGATCCGGCGGATGCTCGCCGAGCTCGGATTTCCGGTCCGGCGGCTGGTTCGAGTCAGGGTCGGTTCCGTCAAGCTCGGGCAGCTGGCGCCTGGAACCGTACGGGCGCTCGAGGGCCCAGAGGTGTCCGAGCTGTACGCCGCCACCGGGTTGAGCGATGCACGGGTCGGTGTCGCGACGCCGTCACCGAGGCGTGGTCGGAACACCTAACCGCACCGTCTGCCATCCTTGCGCCAATGACTGAGGTGGAAATGGATCGCGGCCTGATGGTGGCGATCGACGGACCCGCGGGGGCGGGGAAAAGCACGCTCGCCAGACGGTTGGCCCTCGCCCTGGAACTTCCCTACATCAACACCGGGCTGATGTACCGGGCCCTGACGCAGCGAGCGCTGTCGGCCGGGATCCATCTGGACGACGAGGATGCGCTGGCCGCCGAGGCATCAACCATCGA
>DASVPT010000162.1:0-2767 GCA_036389535.1 Actinomycetota bacterium | reverse complement strand
GGTCATGCCGTCCCGCACCGCTCGAACGGCCCGGGTGCGCAGCGCCGCCTGTGCTGCGGCTGGCAATGATCGAGTGTCCTCATCGGTCATGCCGAGAGCTTACGACACCATCACACCATTTGCTTACCGTAGTGATAACTGGACGCGAAGTGAGCACTTTACTTCGGCTCTTACGGTCGGACGCGACCTGCAGAAACGACCGTCCGCACAGCGGTTCCCTGGATTTTGCTGACACGGAAGAGGTCACAGGTTCAAACCCTGTCGCGCCCACCACATAGGCCCTGACCAGCGGAAACGGTGCTGGCCCGTTCCCTTCTCGCGGCCGCGGAGGGGAAGAGAGCACTTTACCGATTGGGAAGAGGTCGCCGGAGTTGGGATCTCTGTGACGGTGATCGACTCTCTGGCCAGTACCTTCGTTGACTGGCTTCCCATTGCCGGGTGACGTGAGCGGGCGCACAGCGGCAGGAGAACGCTTTACTGTCCCTTGAGCGGGCCGGCGCCCTGCCCGCGCCATCGCCGCCGGCTATGAGGTGGGTGCTGGTGGGCGCGAGATCGGAAACTGGCACCCACACCCTGTTTCTCGTCCTCTCCGCGTCGGCCTGCTGAGGGTGGTCGGACTGGTGGTGGACGGCGGCGTGAAGATCCGTGCTATCCAGCGCGCCGATACTCTCGCCGCTGAAGCCAGGCGTGCTGGCGGGCAGGCCATCTGGGTGCCGCTGGCGATCACCGGGGAGCCACCCTTCGCCGTTGCTCGCGCTGCGACCGCCGCGGCCGAAGCGTACCTGCGGACCGACGAGGTCACGGGCGACGTGGTCATCACCACGGCGGCCGCAAACTCTGCGTGGTCGTCGCCAGCACGGCTCCCACGGTGTTCTTCGGGCTGATCGGAGTCGCCACCCTGACAGCTCAGGCCAGGCCGCCGTAACCCTCGTCCACGGCGTCAGCGAGGCGACCCGATGACCCGGCAGCGCCCAACGCCGTAGCCGGTCCTGGCTCGCCCGCATTGTCGCGACGGGCCGCTCGGGCAGCCGAGCAGGCAAACCCGGTCAGCGTCACGGCAACGGATTCTGCGCGTGTTGGGCTTCAAGCCCGAGGCCGCATCGGGTGACGGGCCCGGTGAGCGGTCTTGGCAGGTGTTGAACGCCGACGGTGGTCGCCTCCCCGCGACGGGTCTTGAGCACGATGCCGATCCGACCTAGAGTCAACGCCTCACACGCCGCCGGGATGGTTTGGGGAGGCCTGGATGAACGGCTTAGGCGGATCGATTCGCGCGCTCCCGGTGCGGGTTGCCCTGATCGTCGCCGGGCTCTTGCTTTTGATGCCCGCAACGGCGACCGCGAAACCCACCGGTCCGGGCGTGACACCGATCGTCCTCTTCCCCGCCTGGCACTTCACCCGGCTCACCTTCACCGTCAAGCACCAGACCACGGACCCGGACTGCGCGCGTTCGGGCACCTTCGAGGATCTCGTCTTTGAGGACCCGGGCCCGGCCTTCTCGCAGGTCTGCCGCGACGAGCTCATGACGCTCCGCTACGACCGCCACTCCCACAAGCCGATGCGGCTCCGGTTCCACGAGCAGCGCGGCGTCACCGTCTCCATCCCTGACTACGGCAAGCCGGCCAGTGCGCCGTTCTACGAGCCGATGTATAAGGCGCTGGAGGCCGTTGGCTACACGCGCGGCAAGGACGTCCGAGTCGCGGGCTATGACGCACGATTGACGCCGGACATGGGCGGCTTCCTACAGCGGAGCAAGCATCTCATCGAGCAGACTTACCGCGAGAACGGCCGGCGTCCCGTCCACCTCGTCGGCCATTCGAACGGGCCGATCTATATCCAGTACCTGCTCACCCACACGAGCCAGGCCTGGAAGAGCAAGTACATCCACGGCTTCACGCCGCTGGCCGGCAACTTCCCGGGCCAGGGGCTCGGGTATGCCTTGATGTTCGTTGGCGTCAACATTCCCGACCTGAGCTTTCCGGCAACGCCCGAGAACGCCGTCAGCAGCGCGCGGATGTTCCTCTCCCACCCGTCGACGTTCATCACCGCGTCAGACCCGCGGATCTTCCACGACGACGAGATCATCATTCACGACCAGTCGACCGATACGTTCTACACTCCCCAGGACTATCCACGGCTGTTCGACGATGCCGGCCTATCCTGGGTGAAGCCGATCGCGAACTACTACATCGGCGGCGTCCCGTTCGCCGACCCGGCCCACTTTCCCAACGTTGACGTCTACGCCGAGAAGGGCTCCGGCATCGATACCCTCGTTGGGCTCGGACTGACCGATCTGACCGTCGGTCAACTGGTGACCGGCACGACCCAGTTCTTCACGCGCGACGGCGACATCAACCAGGAGGACATCACCAACGACGCGGTCAATGCCTGGAGTGCGATGAACTGCTGGCACTTCAGCCTGACCGACAATCCGGGCGTCAACCACTTCGAGCTACCCAGCAGTCCGGACGTCCTGGCCCGCCTCATTACCGACGCGAACGCGCCTAGGTCAAACTGCCCATGAAGTTCGGCCCTGTGAGTGCCGAAAATTTCACCCGCGTCATGCGACCTGAGCATATTCGTGGATGAGCCCGCCCAGTCGAGCCCGGCGAGCAGCTCCAGCGCCTCCGGCCAGGCCAACAGGCCCAGTCATCGCGGCGTGAGCGGTGGACCGCATACTGTTGAGGATTCGGTTGCTGGGTGGTGCGCCTGGTGTCCTTGAGCGACCGCGTACGAGCACCTTCTAGCGGCTGGGCCGTGTCGCAACCAG
>DASVPT010000161.1:0-4216 GCA_036389535.1 Actinomycetota bacterium | reverse complement strand
CTCGACGGCCGTCAGGAGGCCCACCTGGAACGGGTTCGTCCGCAGGATCACGATGGCGATGAGTGGCAGCGCGAGCAGCGTGACCTGCGTACCGATCAGGCTGATCGTTTCGCCGGACCAGAGCCGAACGAAGTCCGAATGCCGCCACAGGCTGTGCTCTCGTGGGAGCCACCAGCGTCTTTTCACTGCCGGCGCCGCCATTGGGCTAACCATACCCCGGCGTGCTGGGCGCCAGAACCTTTGCCCGGCGCGGTGGCTGCTTCTATACTGAGTCCGTTCCATCCACCCCTTGAACCCGCGAGAAGACTGAGGGCCGTAGCTCAATTTGGTAGAGCACCGGTCTCCAAAACCGGCGGTTGGGGGTTCAAGTCCCTCCGGCCCTGCTAGGAGAACATCATGAACCGCCAGGCCAAGAGAATGATGCAGAGGCAGAAGACGACCGGCCCGGACCGGGTCGAGGCCGTGCGTCAACGCCGGGCGGTCACCACCGAGCGCAAGAAGCGAACGCCTCCCCGAAAGTTCGCCAGGGAGGTCGCTCTGGAGCTCCGAAAGGTGAACTGGCCGACGCGGCGTGAGATGTTCGCGTACACCGCGGTCGTGCTGGTGGCCGTGGTCGTGTTGACCGCGCTGGTATTCGGGCTGGACCTCGCGTTCTCGAAGGGTGTCCTGAACATCCTCAGCTCCAGCCGGTAAGACTCGAAGGCAACGAGGCTCATGGACGAAGCAGAATCCAGAACGATGCCCACCGATCCCGAGACGGACGAGACCGCCGATATCGTCGAGCGCGCCGAGTCCGGCGACGACGCGGCGGCGCTCGCGCTCGAGGAGGCGGGGGGCCCTTCGGCGGACTCGGACGACACTCCGGACGATTCGATCGACGCCGTCGAGGCCGAAGCAAGCGAAGCTCCCGACACGGACGTCACCGACGTTCCCTCGGAGGAGGCCACCCTCATCGAGGCGGACGTCGAGGCTGCGCTGCCCGAAGACACCATCGAGGGGGAGGACGAGGGTCCGCTCTTCGGTAGCGGCGACGAGGGTTACGTCGCCGACGAAGCGTCACCCGATGGTGCCGTGAGCGAGGCCGTGGAACAGGCCGTGGGCGATGCCGCCGAGGAAGCCGTGCGGATCCCCGACGCCGTTTCGCCGGCCGAGGCGGAGGCCTCCCCGGCCCCGGCTGCCGCCACCGAAACCACGGCGCGAGCTGCCACTGAGACCGCGGTCGCGACCAAGGAGGCACCCGCTCCCGAGGAGCCGGCGGGCCCGGTGTCCCCGTTCGACGGTCCGGGCGACTGGTACGTCGTCCACACGTACGCGGGCTACGAAAACAAGGTGAAGGCCAACCTCAGCTCCCGCATCAACTCGATGCAGATGCAGGACAAGATCTTCGACGTCGTCATCCCGATGGAAGACGTCATGGAGATCAAGAGCGGGAAGAAGCAGGTGGTCCAGCGAAAGGTCTTCCCGGGCTACCTCCTGGTGAAGATGGTCTACGACAACGACTCCTGGTACGTCGTCCGGAACACCCCTGGTGTGACGGGATTCGTCGCCAGCGGGACGGGAAGCAAACCGACCCCGCTTTCGAGGCGAGAGGTGGAGAAGATCCTCGCGGTCAAGGAAGAGACCCAGGTCAAGCCGCAGTACCGTCTGGAGTGGGAAGAAGGCGACGTGGTTCGGATCATCGCCGGTCCCTTCGCGGACTTCACCGGAACCATCTCGGAGATCAACGTGGAACAGTCCAAGCTCAAGGTGCTGGTGAACATCTTCGACCGGGAGACCCCGGTCGAGCTGGCGTTCGACCAGGTGGCGAAGGCGTAGCCATGGCGGACCGGGCACCTCGCAGGCGAAAGCGCGTCGCCTCACTGGTCAAGCTTCAAATCCGGGCCGGACAGGCCACGCCGGCGCCCCCGGTTGGGACGGCGCTCGGGCAGCACGGCGTGAACATCATGGAGTTCTGCCGGCAGTACAACGAGCAGACGCAGGCCCAGTCGGGCCAGGTCATTCCGGTCGAGATCACGATCTATGAGGACCGGAGCTTCTCGTTCATCACCAAACAGCCGCCGGCAGCCGAACTTCTCAAGCAGGCCGCGGGGATCGACAAGGGCTCCGGCGTGCCGAACCGCACCAAGGTTGCCCGGGTGACCCGGGAGCAGGTTCGGCAGGTCGCTCAAGCGAAGATGGCCGACCTGAACGCCTCCGACGAGGAGGCCGCCATGAAGATCATCGAAGGAACCGCCCGAAGCATGGGGATCGAGGTGGGAGCGTGAAGCGCGGCAAGCGGTACGCCGAGGCCATCAAGGCGGTCGATCGGACCCAGGAGCTTCCCCCCACCGACGCCATTCGTCTGGTCAAGGATCTCCCCAGCGCGAAGTTCGACGAGAGCGTCGAAGTGGCGTTTCGGTTGGGCGTCGACCCGAGAAAAGCCGATCAGATGATCCGAGGGACGGTTTCCCTGCCCCACGGCACCGGGAAGTCCGTCCGGGTAGCGGCGTTCGCCGCGGGCGACAAGGCGCGAGAGGCCCAGGAGGCGGGCGCCGACCTCGTTGGTGGCGAGGACCTGGTCAACGAGGTCATCAAGGGCAACATCGACTTCGACGCCGCAGTCGCCACGCCCGACCTCATGTCGGTGCTCGGCAAGGCCGGGCGCGTCCTCGGCCCGCGGGGTCTCATGCCGAATCCGAAAGCAGGAACGGTTACGTTCGACATCGGGAAGGCGGTCCGGGAGATCAAGGCCGGCAAGCTCGAGTACCGCGTCGACCGGCAGGGGAACCTCCACCTGGTCGTGGGCAAGCGGTCGTTTGACCTCCCGCAGCTGCTGGAGAACTACCAGGTAGTCGTCGACGAGATTCTCAGAGCCAAGCCCGCCGCCGCAAAGGGCAAGTACCTGAAGAGCGTCACGGTGTCCACGACGATGGGACCGGGGATCCGCATCGATCCCAACCGCGCCCGCGACGTCGGCGAGCAGCCCGTAGGCACGCGCTAGAAGCGAAACCTAGTAGTCTGCCTCTGCCGCAGACAGCAGGGGCGGAAGCGTAATCCCGGTTCGGGTACCTGCCGAGGTAGACGAGTTCTCGCCTCCGCTGTGCGCGGAGGCGTTTTTTGTTGAGACGGTTCCGGCGCCTGTCGGCGGCCGGTGCGAAAACGGAGTGACGGTGCCAAACCCGCAAAAGATCCAACGAGTTACCGAGCTGACGAACCGCTTCAAGGCGTCTCAGGGCGCGATGTTCGCCGACTTTCGGGGTCTCACGGTGAAGGACGCCACGGAGCTGCGCAGGACGCTTCGGGCCGCGGAGGCGAGCTTCGTCGTGGCGAAAAACACCCTGACGAAGCTCGCCGTGCGCGAAGCCGGACTCGAACAGGCGGAGTCGCTTCTGGAGGGTCCCACCGCGGTGGCCTTCATCACCGGGGATCCGGTGGCCGGGGCCAAGGCGCTGCTCGACGCCAGCCGGCAGTTTCCGGCGCTCGTTCTGAAGGGGGCGGTCCTGGAAGGCCGCGTCCTCGGAGCCGACGACGCTCGCGCGCTGGCGACGCTCGACGCGAAGGAAGTTTCGGTTGCCAAGGTCGCCGGAATGCTCCAGGCGCCGCTGGCGAGGATCAGCTTTCTGCTTCGTGCCCCGCTCCAAAGGGTGGCCTACGCCCTCGCCGAGCGGGGACGGCAATCCCAGGAATAGACAAAGAGGAGGAGAACAATGGCAAAGCTTTCCGTGGACGACATTCTGGACGCGATCAAGGAGCTCTCGATCATCGAGGCTGCCGACCTGTCCAAGAAGATCGAGGAAGAGTTCGGGATTCAGGCGGCGGCGCCCATGGCGGTAGCCGCGGGCGGTGCTGCGGCCGGTGGGGGAGCTTCCACCGAGGACGAGGCCGAGGAGAAGACCGAGTTCGACGTCATTCTGTCGGCTGCCGGTGACAAGAAGATCCAGGTCATCAAGGAAGTCCGCGGCCTCACCAGCCTTGGGCTGAAGGAGGCCAAGGATCTGGTGGACAACGCGCCGAAGCCGGTTCTGGAGCGGGTTCCGAAGGAGCAGGCGGACTCGGCTCGAGAGAAGCTCGAGGCTGCCGGCGCTACCGTCGAGGTGAAATAGGGGGCTCAGCCCCCGGCCGGCGCGACCGACTCGGCCGGATCAACCTCCACAGGCGGCCGCCCGGTCGGGTAATAGCCGAACCCTGCGCGCCGCATCTCCTCGGGGTCGAAGAGGTTCCTTCCGTCGACCACCAG
>DASVPT010000160.1:0-15836 GCA_036389535.1 Actinomycetota bacterium | reverse complement strand
CCCCGAACCGATCTGTATGCCGTCGGGGTGGTGATGTTCGAGATGCTCACCGGAAGGCCGCCGTTCGCGGGAGAGACGTCGCTGGCCATCGCCTATCAGCATCTGACCGCCGAAGTTCCGCCGCCCTCGTTCGTGGTACCGAGCGTGCCTGAGGATCTCGACCGGCTGGTCCGGTGGGCGACCGAGAAGGACCGCTCGGCTCGCCCCGCGTCGGCGAAGGCTCTTGCCCGGGAGGTTCGCCGAGCCGCTCCATCGTTGCAGCGGGCGTCGTCAGTGACCGAGGTCGCCGCGACGGCCCGCCTGGAAGAGCCGGAGGAAGACCGGGCCACGACGGTGACCATCCCCAAGCTCGCTCCACCCGCGCCGCGTCGCCGGCGACGCCGTGGATGGCTCGCCCTCGGTCTGGTGGCGGTGATCGCCCTTCTTGCAGGCTCGGCCTGGGGCGCGTGGGCGTTCCTCGTCCCCCACCACACGACGGTCCCGAACGTGGCGGGCATGACGCTGCAGAGCGCGGAGACCCGGCTGGTCAGGGCCGGCCTCCGCGTCAGCACCGGCCCAGGGGTCTATTCACAGACGATCCCTCCCAATCAGGTCGTGAGGACCCAGCCAGCGTCAGGGGTGCGGGTTGAGAAGCGCGCCGTCATTCGGCTGATCCCCTCGCTGGGCCGCCAGCTTCTTCCCGTTCCGCGAGTGGAAGGAAAGCGAGAGGCAGCGGCGATCAGAATCCTGAGAAGGGCCGGCTTTCAGCCAAACGTGAAACGCGCCTACGACGATGAGGTTCCGAAGAGCCGCGTGATCCGACAGAGCGCTGAGGCCGGGAATCGGCTCGAACGGGACGCGCGGGTCACCATCACCGTGAGCCGAGGGCCCGCGCCGATCGAGATTCCCGATGTCTCCGGACGGCCGGTGGACGAGGCCAAGCTGACGCTGGAGACGCTGGGGTTCAAGGTTCGGCAAGCGGAGGAATTCTCCACCTCGGTCCCACGCGGCGAGGTGATCCGGACGCAACCCAAAGCGGGCAACAAGGCGCTCCCCCGTTCCGAGGTCACCCTCGTGATCTCGCGGGGCCCCCGCGTCTTCGCCATGCCGAACGTGGTCGGAATGACGGTCGCCTCCGCGCAGCAGACGCTCGAGGGCCTCGGTCTCCGCGTCCACGTCGAAAGACTGGTGGGCTTCAGCGGCGACACCGTGAAGCTCCAGCGGCCTGATCCGGACGCCCGGGTGCACGAGGGCGACGAGGTCTCGATTTACGCCTGATCGACCGCTGATTGGAGCCCACGTCCCCACCCGGGGCGGATTGTTCGGTGCGATCGAGTCAGCCGAGCAACGCGGCGTGGAAGCCGCTCAGATCTGGGGCTCCAATCCTCGGGCGTGGGCCCATCCGAACGTCGACAGGGGCCGGGCGCGGGAATTCGGCGTGGCGTGGCGCGAGGCGGGATTCGGCCCTCTTTTCATCCACTCGCCCTACATGGTCAATGTGGCGTCGCCCAACTCCGACTTCCGGCGGCGGTCCGTGGCCCTCGCCAGCGCAACCATCGATCTGGCTGAACAGATCCAGGCTGCGGGCGTCGTGGTCCACGCCGGCGCCGCCGGAGCCGACGCCAAACGTTCGGAGGCCATCCGCCTCGCCGCGCGATCGCTCGGAGCGATTGCTCGAAGCGCTCAGGCAACCCGTGTCGTGATAGAGCTCACCGCCGGCGGCACAGGAACGGTCGCGTCGACGTTCATCGATGCGGCCGATCTGCTGGACGCGGCGGGAGGCGAGGAGCATCTGGCGTTGTGCGCCGACACCTGCCATCTGTTCGCGGCGGGATACGCGCTGGACTCGGCGGACGGCGTTGCGGCCTGCTTCGGCGAGCTCCGGCGCTTTCACCTGGCGCGACGGTTGCGCCTGGTCCACGCCAACGATTCGAAGTTCGCACGCGGCGCCCGGCGGGACAGCCACGCTCACATCGGGGCCGGCTATATCGGCGAGATGGGCTTCCGGGCGATCCTCGCCGATCGCACGGTGCGCCGCCGGCCGGTAATCATCGAGACGCCGGGCCGCCTGGACGACGACCTGCGAAACATCGCCACGCTGCGCCGGCTGGCGTCAGCTGAGGGGCAGCCGCCTCAGGGGCCAGGCGGCGGTGGAGGAACGGCAGGCGGCCCCGACGGTGTCGGGGGCATGGCCGCCGGATCTCCCGCCTGAACCATCCCAACGAACTCCTTTGGGACCACGACCGTGTGGGCGGCCCGGTCACCCAGGCGCTGGCGCCTGGGTGACGTCCAGACCAGGATCGCGCCGACCAGGTACGCAAAGAGTCCGTCGATGAGTCTCAGAAGGTTCCGGACCAACGAGGCCTGGAAGTCCATTCGACTCCCATCTTCCTTGCGAACTCGTATTCCGGTTGCGAGCTTCCCGAGCGATGCCCCGTTCGCCTCGGCGATCGTCATATAGGCCAGCCACACCACGATCAGCAAAAGGGTCCCTGCCGATCCCAGCTGAAAGTAGAACCCTTTGCTGACAGGTTGTCCCGGGATGGCCCGTGGCGTCGTGCTGAAGTCTCCGGTGAGGATGGAGATGGGAATCGCCAGAACGAAACCAACCACAGCGTCGATGATGATGGCGACGGCTCGCCGCCCCACGCCGACATAATTCACGCGTCAGACTCCCTCGTGAAGACCGGGCGGGCTCGACCGTCACTCGTCCGCCGCGGTCTGTTCGAGCCTACTCAGCCCCTGAAGTACTCCTCGTTCGTCCAGAGAGCCCAGATGACGAAGGCGTTGATCGCCAGGCTGACGATGTTGGTCCCCGGGGCGCGGGCGATGGAGACGAGCGCGAGCAGCGCGCCGATCCCCGCGACTACGAGGCCGATCTTTCGCCCGACCTCCTTGAGGTTGAGGCACTGGATCCCGGCGTAGATCTGCACGGCTCCGACAGCCAGGAACAGCACGCCGATCAGCGTGAAGATTCCGCCGAAGTTGATGAGGAAAATTGATCCCAGAATGGCGAATGCGCCGCCGATGATCAGCAGGATCGCCGCGGCGGTTACCACACCCGGACGAGCGGGACTGCCCCCTCCGGGAGGTGGCGTGGTGGCAGGTGGTGGAGTATCCATTGCTTGCTCCTTCCTCAGACGTTGGACGGGCCGGAGTCTACCCGAGAGAAGCGCCGGGCGGTCAAACCCGCGGGCCCAATTTCGGAACTACTCGCCCTCGCGACGTTCGAACTGCGGCGCGCTTTCGCGCAGGGCGAGGAAGGCGACGCCGTCGACGATCAGCGCCAGGACCGCCGCGAACGGCTCCTTGAAGAGCGACAGCACAAGCAGGACCGCGGAGGCGGCGAGCGTCCACGTTGCCAACGAAAGCCCCGTGGCAAGCCGGATGATTCGAATGCCCGCCACGATCTGAACGACGCTGAACACGATCAGCAACGCGGCAAGCAGGGCGAAGGCCACGCCGGCCAAGGAGGCGACGCCAAAAAGCAGCCAGCCCGTCACGCCGCCCACCACGCCGCCAGCGATCAGCATGGCGCCGGCGCCGTTGACCCCCATCCGCGGAGAGCGGCCCGATCGCTCGATCATGGTTCCCCCTCAGACTCTTTGGACTCCTGATACGAGTACCGCTCCTCACGCCAGGGGTCGGCGTGCGTGTGATACCCGCGAACCTCCCAGAACCCGCGGCGGTTCTCCGCCACGAGCTCCAGCCCACGAACCCACTTCGCGCTCTTCCATGCGTACCGCTTCGGGACCACCAAACGGAGCGGATAGCCGTGCTCAGGAGTGAGCGGCTCGCCTCGGTTGCCCCACGCCAGGAGAACGTCGTCATCCATCATCGCCTCGAGCGAGAGATTCGATGTGTAGCCGTGCTCGCAGTGCGCGATCACCCATCCGGCATCGGGCTTCGGCCGGGCGCGCGTGGCGATGACCTTGAACGGAACTCCTTCCCACTCGTTGTCGAGCGTGCTCCATCCCGTCACGCAGTGCATATCGGCGCCGACCTTCACCGGACCGAGCGCTTTGAGCTCGTCATACGTCAACGTGAACGGCTCCTCGACAAGCCCGAAGACCTTGAAATCCCACCGCGCCTGGTCGAACTTCGGAACGGCGCTGTAGTGCAGGATCGGCCAACCCTTCACCAGTCGCTGCCCGGGCGGGACGCGAGCCGCGATCTCGGGAGGGTACGTCGGCGCCATGGTCAGATCGCCGGCGTGGTCGAGAGATCGCTCGTGACCTCACGCCACGCGGCCACCGCTCGCTCGACGTCGTCGCTGGAGACGTCCAGATGCGTCACCAACCGGATTCGACCTCCGACGAAATTTCCGAGGATCCCCCGCTCCCGAAGGCGAGCCAGCACTTCCAACGGGGCCGCCGGCAGCGCCGAGGTTTCCACGAACACGATGTTGGTCTCCACGCTGCTGGGATCCACCGCGGCCGGGGTCGCCTCGGCGATGCCCTTCGCCAAACGGCGCGCGTTGGCGTGGTCCTCGTACAACCGTTGGGGGCCCTCGTCCAGCGCGACCAGCCCGGCGGCGGCGACCACCCCGGCCTGCCGCCAAGCCCCCCCGAACAGGATCTTCACTCTGCGGGCCTCGGCGATGAACTCAGTGGACCCGCACAGCACCGAACCGATCGGCGCACCCAGGCCCTTGGAGAGCGACAACATCATGGCGTCGGTCTCCGCCGCGTATTCGGACACCGGCGTCCCGCTCGCGACACTGGCATTGAATATCCGAGCGCCATCCAAATACACGGGCACGCCGCTTTCGTCCGAAACCTTTCGGATCGCTCGGAGCTCGTCGATGGGCATCACCGTTCCGCCGCCCACCTGATGCGTGTTCTCCAGGGAGACGAGGTCCACGATCCGAACGTCGAACGGGTCCGGCACCAGCGCCTCGGCCACCATCTCGGCGGTCAGCTGTCCGCGCGGACTGGTGATGGATCGAAACGCGATTCCAGAAAGGACGGCCGCCGAGTGGAGCTCCACGGTCGCCACGTGCGACCTTGCCTCGCAAACGACGAAATGACCCGAGCGGACGAAGACGTGAAGGGCGATCTCGTTGGCCATGGTCCCGGTGGCGACGTAGAGCGCGGCCTCCTTGCCCGTGATCTCGGCGCAGCGTTCCTGAAGCCGGTTGACCGTGGGGTCGTCCCCGTACCAGTCGTCACCGACTGCCGCTTCGGCCATCGCCGCGCGCATCCGCCCGCTCGGACGGGTCACGGTGTCCGAGCGAAGGTCGATGGGGCTCATGCCGGCCTCGAGCCGGAGACGAGATAGCCGTATCGGTCGCGGAAGGCCTCGGGGCCCATCTGGGCCGCGTCGGCGATAGCCTTCAACTTCTCGGGATCCTCCAGGTCGTCCCTCTCCAGTCGGAGCATGTACTCCGTCGCCACGCGATAGCTGCCGCTGTTGATGTTGACCTCCCTGGATCTGGGCCGTCCGGTCGCCGGATCGGTGAACGACCCGAACGGCAACGGCACCATGTGATCTTCCTGGATCGTGATCATGGCACCGAGCTCCGAAGAGCCGCTCCGGAGCAACCCACGCAAGTAGTCGATGGCACCGTAACCGAGGTCCCTGGTGTAGGCGATGTCGAATGGGATGGGAGGCGCGCAGCGGAGCTCGTATCCGATGTTCTTGGGGGTGATCGTGATCTTCTGCCCTCTGGCCCGAAACCGGTCTCGAACCGTGTCCGCCAGAACGCTGTCCAGGTTGAGCTCACCGAGCCGGATGTGGCCGTGCTCGTCTCGCTCGACGTGTGGCATCGCCGTCGCCAGCTCCGCCTCGGAAAGCCGCAGCGCGATTCCCTCGGAGAGAATCGCCACACCGAAGGGCCGGCCGTGGGCGATTCGCTTCAGCATCGACGCTTCGACCAGATCAACCAGGTGCTCCAAGCGGATCGGTTCGTCGCGAGGGAATTCCTCCGCGATCACGGTGAGGGTCGCTCCGGCCGCCTTCCCGATGCCGACGGCCAGGTGGCCCGCCGAGCGTCCCATCGCGATGACGAAGAACCATCGCTTCGTGGTCATGGCGTCGGTCATGAGGTTGCTCACCAGCTCGACGCCCACCGACCGAGCGGTCTCGAACCCGAACGTCGGGATCCCGCCCGGCAGTGGAAGGTCGTTGTCGATGGTCTTCGGCACGTGGGCCACCTTGATCCGTCCGTCCGCGGCCTGAGCCACGCTCGAGGCGGAAAAGGCGGTGTCATCGCCTCCGATCGTCACGAGCGCGTCGACGCCGAGCTTGCGAAGGGTCTCGAGCGCCGCGTTCATCCGCCAGGCGGGGTCAAGGGCGCTCTCGTCCCGAACCGTCGGGTTCGCACGAGAGGTGAAGAGCACAGACCCTCCGAGCGCGTGAATTCTCGATACATCGGGAATCGTGAGCGGCTGGACATGGCTGGTGGACCCCTCGATGAGGTGCTGAAACCCGTCGAGAATGCCAATGACGTTCCAGCCGGAATTGACGGCTTCAATGGTTGCTGCTGAGATGACGGAATTGATGCCAGGAGCCGGTCCTCCCCCGCACAGTATGCCGAGCGTGACATTGCGCTGGCTCATGGCAATCGCCGGCGACTGTACCTCAAGGGCGGTTGGGAGGGCACCGATGGACCAACTGGCGTCGGTTGGAGCAACCAGAGGGCCTGATGATGAGGAAATTCGCAGTCGCGCTGGCCGTCGCGGTGACGGCGCTTTCGGCGATTCCGGCGCGCGCCTCTTCGCAACACGCCACTGAGGCGAAGGTCGCGACGGCCACCCGGTCCCGGCATCAGGCCGAGGGCGTGGTCGAACGCGTGCTCCGGCGGCTCGAGGCCCTGACCGACGAATACCAACGGGTTCAGGTAGGGCTCAAGACGGCGGCGTCCGATCTGAAGCTGACGTACCGGCGTCATCGCAGCGTCGCCAGTCAGCTTGTCGTCGCCCAAAAGGATCTGAACCTGGAGGCGGCTCGCGTCTATCAAACGGGTCCCGGGGCGGCGCTCGAGCTTCTGCTGGGCGCGGAGACCACCAGCGACCTCGCCGACATCGGGCAGTTCGCAAACCGAAGCCTCGAGATTCACAACCAAACGATCGAACGGGTGCAGTGGCTCAAGTCAGCTTCCAGCCAAACGGCGGTGCTGCTGGAAAACCGGATCTCGGAGCTGCGCGATTCCGCGAAACGGCTACAGAACCTCGCCGGTCAGATCTTTTCGGGCCTCGATCACGCCCAGGCCATCGCGGTGCAGGCCGGGTTGGCGGACACCCAGCTCGTCGAGAAGCAGCGAGCCTTCCAGGAGCTAACCGCTCAGGCGGCCAACAGCCTGGCCGCTCTGGTCGCCGTCTCGTCCGGCTCGAGCGAGGCCGCGCTCCTCGCGTTGCTCGGCCCGACGGGCGGACGAACCTGCGCCATCCCTACTGGCCTCCGCCCAACCGGAACCACCATGTCGGGCCAAGCGTCGTACTACGGCTGGGCGCTCGCGGGACGGCACACCGCGAGCGGTGCCGTCTTCGACCCGAGGCTGTTCACCGCGGCACACAAGACGCTGCCGCTCGGAACGTTTTTGCGCGTGCAGTACGGAGGGCGATGCGCCGTCGTCTTGGTGAACGACCGCGGACCCTACGTCGGGTCGCGCATCATCGACCTTTCGCAGGGAGTTGCGGAGTGGTTGGGAATCATCCACTCCGGCGTCGGCTACGTGACCGCAGAGGTCCTGGTTCCGGGCTAATACCGAGGTCAGGTCGGCCGACCGGCCTGCGATAGCATCCGCGCCGTGACGCGCATCCTCTCCATCGACGCCGGGACCACCGGCGTCACCTCGCTGGTCCTGGACGAAAACGGCGCGTTCCTGGGGAAGGGTTATCGGGAGTTTCCGCAGCATTTTCCGCGTCCGGGCTGGGTCGAGCACGACCCGAACGACTGGTGGACCGCCACGGTCGCCTCAGCCGAGGAGGCCCTCAAGAGCACCGGCACAGAACCCCGATCGGTCACCGCCATCGGGATCACCAACCAGCGCGAGACCACGCTGGTGTGGGACCGGAAGACGCTCCAGCCGGTCTACCCCGCGATCGTCTGGCAGGACCGGCGAACAGCCTCAACCTGCGAGGCGCTCCGCGAGGAGGGCTGGGAGGAGCGCGTCCGCCAGCGAACCGGCCTGGTGATCGATCCGTACTTCTCCGGAACCAAGATCGCGTGGATTCTCGACAACGTTCCCGATTCACGTGACGCCGCATCCAGCGGAGGACTCGCCTTCGGAACCGTCGACTCGTATCTGATGGCCCGCCTCACCGACGGCCACGTCCACTCGACGGATTGGACTAACGCGTCGCGCACGATGTTGTTCGACATTCACACGATGCGGTGGGACGAAGAGATCGCGGACCGGCTCGGGATTCCGATGGATCTGCTCCCATCCGTCGCACCTTCCTCGGGCCGGTTCGGCATCACCGACCCGGAGTCGTTCTTGGGCATCGAGGCTCCGATCGCCGGGATCGCCGGCGATCAGCAAGCCGCGTTGTTCGGGCAGGCATGTTTCGAGCCGGGCGCGACCAAGAACACCTACGGAACTGGCTCCTTCGTTTTGATGAACACGGGGACTCGTCCGCCGGCGTCGCCGGGCAGGGTGGTGATCACCTTGGCGAGCGGCGAGCGCGACACGCCCGGCTACGCCCTTGAGGGTTCCATCTTCGTCACCGGAGCGGCCATCCAGTGGCTTCGGGATGGACTTCGAATCATCGACCGATCCGACCAGGCCGGCCCTCTCGCCGAGTCGGTTCCCGACACCGGCGGGGTCTACTTCGTTCCGGCGCTCACCGGACTGGGAGCCCCGTGGTGGGACCCGTACGCCCGCGGCACGCTCGTCGGCCTCACCCGCGGGACCACCGGCGCCCATCTGGCTCGGGCGGCGGTGGAGGCGATGGCCTTCCAGACCAGAGACGTCGTCGATGCCATGAAGGAGACGACGAACGTTCCGATCGCAGAGCTCCGAGTGGACGGCGGCGCCAGCGTCATGGATCTGTTGCTTCAGCTGCAGGCCGACCTTCTGCAGGTTCCGGTTCGCCGAGCCGCCATCCAGGAGACCACGGCGCTCGGTGCCGGCTACCTCGCCGGCCTGGCGGAAGGCGTCTGGCCGGACCTCGGCGCGATCGCGTCGTTGTGGAAAGAAGACCGAACCTTCGAGCCCCAAGACCCGGGCCCGGCAAACGAGCGCTACGACGGTTGGCGCCGCGCCGTGGAGCGGTCTCTGCGCTGGTCAGAGCGGGAATAGACGGTCAACTCGCCTGCGTAACCCCCGCAGGCTCCACCGAAGCCCGGGAACGACCTAGCTGGCTGTCGAGGCCCGCTCGGACGGCTCGACCCGAGACGGTTCCGGTTCGTTCTTCGCTTCTTCGCCGGCCGGCTTCCGCGTCAGCTGTTCCTTCATCTTCGACGCGTAGTCGTCGACGTACTCCTGGCCCGACAACAGCATGATCTCGTACATGATCTCGTCGGTGATGGACCGAAGGACGAAACGGTCGGTCGGCGTATCGAAGTGTCGATCGAACCGGAGGGGCTGACCGAAGCGAACCTCCGTCTTCCCCGCTTTCGGAACCTTCCTGTCATACGGCATGAGCTCGAAGGTTCCGATGAGGGCCGCCGGAATCACCGGAACTCTTGCCTCGAGCGCCATCCGCGCCACGCCGGTCTTGCCGCGGTAGAGGCGACCATCCGGTGAGCGGGTTCCTTCGGGGAAGATGCCGACGAGCTGTCCCTCGCCGAGAGCCTGAACCCCGGCGCGAAGCGCGTTCTCCGCGGCCGACTTGCTCTCCCGGCGAACCGGAATGACGTTCGCTCCCTTGAAGAACCACCGGAGATACCACTTGTCGAAGTATTCGGCCTTCGCCAGGAAGACCACCTTCCGCCCGGGCACGACCAACGGCAGGAGCAGGTCGTCCAGAAAGGATTGGTGATTCGCGGCGATGATCGCCGGGCCGTCTGCGGGGATGTTCTCGAGCCCGATGGCTTTGGGTCGGTACAGCAGGCGCAGGACGGGGCCGAGTAACACGAACTTCATCAGCCACCAGAACATGCTTTCCTCCCGCGCGTTGAGACCGCGACCGCAATCGCGAAGTTACTGCCGTATAGACTATCTCGCTGCCCGACCCGAGGAAAGCCGAATGCTTGCGTTTGGATTGTTGGAATGGACCTTTTTGGTGATTTTGGTCTTGCTGGTGGGCGCGGCGGGGGTGTTCGCCTTGTTTCTGCTGCTCCAGCTGTTCCAAACGCATTCTCGACGGACTGAACGGCGTTGACCGCTACGTCATCTGATGTAGCCACGCCCCGGCCCCGCGCCGGGTGCCAGCCATTCCGGTTCGACGCCGGACCCATTGGGGCGCTGCTCCAGCATGGGTTCACGGGATGCCCGGCGTCCATGCGGCCGATGGGCGAATGGCTGTCCGCCCAAGGCATCTCCGTGGTCGGCCCACGACTCCCCGGTCACGGCACCCACTGGGAGGACCTCGAAAAGAGGACGTGGCCGGAGTGGGAGCGCGAGGCGGAGAGCGCCCTCGAAGACATCGCTTCGCGTTCGTCCACCACCATCGGCGTCGGGCTCTCGATGGGCGGCGCGATGATCCTTCATCTGGCGGCGAAGCATCCGCAAAGATTCGACGGCATCGTCGTCATCAACTGCGACCTCATCCGGCCGCAGCTGGCGCTGGCGCGAGTGTTGAAGAGGTTCGTCAGGAGCATCAAGGGCGTCGGCAACGACATCAAGAAGCCGGGCCAAAACGAACTCCCCTACGACCGCGTTCCGCTCGCCGCCGCCGGCGAGCTCGGGCGGTTTTATCGCGTCGTTCGGAACGAGCTGCCGCAGGTCAAGGTTCCGACGCTGGTGTTCTCGTCGACAGACGACCATGTCGTGAAGTCCTCGGTCTCGAAATACGTGCTGGCCCATGTGGGAAGCGCCGAAAAGGAGCTCATCACCCTCACGAACTCGTATCACGTGGCGACGCTGGACTACGACGCCGATCTGATCTTTGCCCGCACCCTCGAGTTCGCCAACTCGGTTGCGTCCGGCGCGCCGGCGACGTCCGGAGGAGAAGCCGGACCGGCGTGAACCACGCGATCCCGGGTTCTCCGTAGGACCGCTCGATGGGCGTCGTCACGGTCTCTCGGCAGTACGGAGCCGGAGGGCTCCGCGTCGCCCGAGCGCTCGCCGAAGCGTTGGGGTTTCGGCTCGTCGACCGGGAGATCGTCGAGGACGCCGCCAAGCACCTGGGTCTTGACCCAGAGGTCGTGCGTTCTCGCGACGAGCGAGCCCCCGACCTGATCGAGACCATCGGGATGGCGCTGGCCGGAGCGCCGTCGATCGGGGGCGGCCCCCCACCTCCGATGCCAGATCCCGCGCTCGACGACGCGACGCTCGCCGCCGCAACCCGCATCGTCATCAGCACGCTCGCCGACGCCGGCAGCTACGTGATCCTCGGGCGTGGCGGCCAGGCGGCGCTGCGTGACCGGGCGGACGCCTGTCACATCTCGCTCATTGGCGAGCTCTCCGATCGCGTGAATCGCGTGGCAGGGTGGCAGCACGTCGACGACCGGGAAGCGCTGGCCAGATGCAACCGCTTCGATTCCGAGCGTGCGGCGTACGTTCGCCGGTTCTACGGCCTGAACATCCGGGAACCGGCGCTCTACGACTGCGTGCTGAACACCTCACGCCTCAGCCTGGAGGACGCAACCACCGTCGCCATCACGGCCGCCGAGCGGAAGCTGCGCGCGGCCTGATGGGAGCGTTCGACTCCCTCCGTCACCGGAACTACCGCCTGCTGTGGACCGGCGCCATCCTGTCGAACGTCGGGACGTGGATGCAGGCCGTCGCGCTGTCCTGGTACGTGTTCCTGTTGACGCACTCGCCCTTCTGGGTGTCGTTCGTGACGCTCGCGAACTTCCTCCCCACGGTGCTCTCCCCCCTTGCCGGCGTCTACACGGATCAGTTCGACCGCAAGAAACTCTTGGTCTACGCGCAGACGTTCATGATGATCGACGCCGCGGCGTTGGCGGTCCTCGTGTGGGCTGGCAGAGCCAACCTCGCGGTGGTTCTGGTTCTCACGTTCGGGATGGGACTCGGCTTCGCCCTGAATGCGCCGACGTGGCAGGCGTTCGTGCCATCGCTGGTTCCGCCAGAATCGATGGTGAACGCCATCGCGCTCAACTCGGCCCAGTTCAGCGTGGCCCGGGTGATCGGACCCGCGATCGGTGGAGCGCTTCTGGGCATCGCCGGCGCTGGACTGGTGTTCGGGATCAACGCCGTCTCGTTCGTGGCGGTCTTGATCGCCCTGGCGTTGATCCGGGCGCAGTCAACGGGCCAGGCCGAGCACACCGGCGTCCGCGGATTGCTCTTCGGCGGTTTCTCGTACGTGTGGCGACACCCGCAGATCAGAACGATGATCACGGTCATCGCGGTGATGTCCTTCTTCGGTTCGCCGGTGACCGCGCTTTTGCCGATCTACGCGGCAAACGTGTATGGCCGGGGAGCGAGCAGCTATGGAATGCTCGCGGCGGCACTCGGGCTCGGATCGGTCTTCGGGGCGCTGGTGCTCGGCCGCCGCGGCCGCGTGACGCCTCGTCTCATCGGGGGCGCGATGGTGTTCGTGGGCATCGTGCTGGTGTTCTTCGCCTCCGTCCACCTGTTTCCGGCGGCGGTCGGGTTCATGGTCCTCTACGGCGGCGGATTCCTCACGGTGGTCTCCGGGACGAACAGCACGATCCAGCTGGCGGTGGATGAGGCCGTCCGCGGCCGGGTGATCAGCATCTGGATGTTCGCCTTTGGAGCGGCGTACCCGATCGGATCCGTCCTTCAGGGGTCGCTGGCCGAGGTCTGGAGCGCCCCGGCGGTCACCATTGTCGGAGGCGCGGTCTGCGTCGCCGCCGGGGTGGTCATGCTGCTCTTCACCGGCCGGCAAGCTGCCTGAGTCCCGCTACCCCTCCGAAACCTCGAGGTCAGCCGCGACGGCTCGGTGGTCGGAGGCGAACGTGGTGTTCGGGGCCGCCGAGACCCACGCCCGAATGACGCTCGCGTTTCGAACGAAGAGATAATCGATCCGGGCGGTCGGGCCCTTCGCCGGAAACGTGAGCCCGTCTCCCTCCCCCGCGCTTCCGAACGCGTCGAAGAGCCGGTCGGAGACCCACCGAGCGGCCGAAGCCTGCGGTCCTTCGTTGAGATCCACACCAATCACGATGGCGTCGCTCATGCCCACCAAACGATCGGTGAAATGCCGAGCGTGGCTCTCCCGCTCCCGCGGACCGAGCCCAAAGTGTGTGGAGACCGCGACGATCCGAACGCCGAGTCGTCGAAGATGAGCGGTGGTCGTCCCCCGCCGCCTCATTCGACCGAACTTCGGGAACAGCTCGACCTCGACGGAGGCCAACCGCCAGTCGTTGGAGAACAGCACGGCGTTTCGAATCAGGTTTCGCCAGCTGTGGCTCGTAACCCACTGCATCCCAAGCCGTTTGGCCAGACGCCGGACCCGTCGCCTGGACCGCGCTTCCTGAAGGAGGATGAGGTCGGGGCGCTCCGAGGCAATGAGCCTCGTGATTTCGTCCATGCCGGCGCGGAAGCCGTGGACGTTCCAGGTCAGCGCTCGGATCTGCATGTACCTAACGGGCAGAGGCTCTTTGGTTCGTAACGATCAATAGGCGACCTGGGTCCCGGCGATGCCGCTCAGCCCCGCCGCCGCTCGCTCCAGCGAGGTGATGACGGCACGCTTGCCGCCACCCTCGACGAATTGCAGGGCGGCCTCGACCTTGGGGAGCATCGACCCGGCCTGGAACTCGCCCGCTTCCAACCGCCGGCGAGCTTCGTCGGGTGTGAGCTTCGATAGGAGCTCTTGCTCCGGGGTGCCGAACGCTTCGTAGACGCCGTCCACATCGGTGAGGATGAGCAACGCATCGGCCTCCACATCCTTCGCCAGGATGCAGGCCGCCAGGTCCTTGTCCACCACCGCTTCCACACCCTCCAGGCGCGGCCCCTGTTCGATGACCGGCACTCCCCCGCCGCCGGCGGAGATGACGATCACCCCGGCCCCGACCAGCTGACGAATCACCGGCGCCTCCACGATCGAGTAGGGCTTGGGAGACGGGACGACTCTCCGCCATCCCTCGCCGCTGGGGGCTGGCGCCACCTGGTATCCACGATCATCGACCAGGCGCCTCGCCTCCTGTTCGGTGTAGTACGGACCGATTGGCTTCGTCGGCTCCCGAAACGCCGGGTCATCCTTCGGAACGCGCGTCAGCGTGAGGATGGTCACCACCGGCCGGTCCATTCCCCGCTCGTAGAACACGTCGCCGATGGAGGTCTGGAGCAGGTATCCGATCTGGCCCTGACTTTCCGCGCCGCAGATGTCGAGCGGCATGGGAGCGACGACCTGGCTGGCCATCTCGTTTTGGAGGAGGATCCGGCCGACCTGGGGCCCATTACCGTGGGTCACCACGACCTCCCAGCCCTGCTCGGCGATGTCGGCGATGACCTCCGCGGAGAACCGCGCCGACCGCCGCATGGTCTCGGCGATCTCCGGCGCCCCCTTCGGCAGGAGGGCGTTGCCGCCCAGCCCGATGACGACTCGCTCCACGCGAGCTCCTAGCCGAGGATCGGCCGAAGCGCGTCCGCCATCGTCGGCGATCCCTCGGCTTCGACCAGCTCGTAGGTCACCCGAAGGGCCGGCTTCTCGATGTTGATGAGATGACGAAGGTCGATCGGGCTCGCCACGAGCACGAGGTCGACCGGGGTGGCGTTGATCATGGTCTCCAGCTCGTGGAGCTGCTCGCTCGAGTAGCCCATGGCAGGGAGGACCGGTCCGACCTCGTACTTCGCGTAGACGTCTTTCAACGTTCCGGTGGCCCACTGCCGGGGATCCACGATTTCGGCTGCGCCGTTTTGCCGGGCCGCCACTACGCCCGCTCCGTACAGCATCTCGCCGTGCGTGAGGGTGGGCCCGTCCTCGATCACCAGCACGCGCTTGCCCATGATTTGTGAGGCGTCTCCGTCGACGCCAACCGGGCTCGTCGCCTTGATCACCATGGCGTCCGAGTTCACCGCTCCCGCCGAATACATCACTTCCTGGATCTGATCCTCGGTCGCCGAGTCCACCTTGTTGATGACGATGACGTCGGCCATCCGGAAGTTCGTCTCGCCCGGGTGGTAGGAGAGCTCGTGGCCGGCGCGCAGCGGGTCCGCCACGACGAGGTGGACCGTCGGACGGTAGAACGGGATGTCGTTGTTCCCACCGTCCCAGACGAGGACGTCGCACTCCTTCTGGGCCTGCTCCAGGATGTCGCCGTAGTCGACACCGGCGAAGACCACGGTGTTGTTCCGAAGGTGTGGCTCGTACTCTTCGCGTTCCTCGATGGTGACGTTGGCCTCGTCGAGGTCGTCGAACGTCTCGAACCGTTGCACACGCTGCTTCACGAGGTCGCCGTACGGCATGGGATGACGGACCACGACCGGCGTCTTGCCGTGCTCCTTCAGCGTTCGGACCACGGCTCTGGTCGTCTGGCTCTTGCCGGAGCCCGTTCGGACGGCGCAGATCGCCGCCACCGGGACGGACGCTTCGAGCATGGTGGCGTTCGGACCGAGCAGGTCGAACGAGGCGCCCGCGGCCATGGCGATGCTCGCCTGATGCATCACGTACGCATGGGAGACGTCGGAGTAGGCGAACACGACCTGATCGACGTTGAGGTCTTTCACCAATCGAGTGAGCGAGTCCTCCAGGTAGATCGGGATTCCCTCGGGATAACGCTCGCCGGCGAGCTCGGCCGGATAGCGACGGTTCTCGATGAAGGGGATCTGCGTGGCGGTGAACGCCACGACCTCGGTTTCGGGGTCGTCGCGGTAAACGACGTTG